>CAUOQW010000147.1:0-6188 GCA_963506825.1 uncultured Cellvibrio sp. | reverse complement strand
TTTTGTTTCCTGAGCAGTAACCCAAATGGGCTCCTGACCAACCATATAGCGGGCGCCATTCACGGCATAAATTCCTACGTCCATTAATGCACCGCCACCGGCTAGCTCTTTGTTAAGCCGCCATTGATTAGGGTCGCCGATGGTAAAACCGGTAGCGCCCTCAAAAGATAAAATTTCCCCAAACTCACCCTGGCTTCGCTGGCGAACAATCTCAAGCGTATTCGGCTCGAAATGCATACGATAACCAACCAACAATTTTACATTGGCTTTTTTACAGGCATCGATCATTAGCTGCCCTTCTTTTGCGTTTAACCCCATGGGTTTTTCGCAAATAACATGTTTGCCAGCATTGGCAACACGTATAACTTGGTCACGATGAAGCGCATTAGGTGTAATCACATAAACTGCATCTATATCGGGATTATTTTTAATCGCGTCAAAATTTTCGTAGTTGTAGCAATTGCCAGTGGGAATATTGTATTTGCTTTGCCATTCGGAAATTTTTGAAGGTGTGCCACTAATAACCCCCACTACCTTCGCTTTTTTGCAGAGCTGCATAGCCTCAGCTACACGACGGCCATAGCTACCAAGTCCCATAATGGCAACTCTTAAAGTCGGCCCATCGTAAGATTGACTTAGAAGATCAGTTGCTGACGCCGAAACTTGTCCCGGTAAATTTAGGATGAGAAATGAAGCAGTGAGTTTTTGTAAAAAATCGCGGCGAGAATGCATAACATAAATCCCTATTGGAAGTGATATTGCAAAAGTGTCACATAAATTGACAACCCTGAAATATCAGGGAGATTAAGTGAAAACCTATAGGCTCAATGCAAAACGGGTTCACAAGAATACAGGCAAACACTTAACCCCTACAATCCACTAGCGCCATTCGTCGCCACAGGTATTATTAAAATTTGAAAAATTACGTAAAGGACTTAATGATTTGTTAAGGCTTTACTTCATTTGCTGTGACCTGCTGATTAATTAGCAAGTCAATTTTCTCTGGTATGGCTTTCATAGAGATAGGTCCCTGTTTTGCCAACCAATCGCCCACTTCTGCTTTTGCTGAGCCGGATGGAGAAATACGCGCGATAACTTCAATATCGCCTGCATTCGCGAGGCTAGACGCTGGCGACATGGCCATAGTTTCGTCCAGCTGAATCGTGGTAGGTAAATCGCTGACTTTGATACGAGCTATAGCAAGCGGCATAGGCGAGCCTTGCCATGCGCGAGCGTAAATAAATAAAGTTTGATCCGGGTTAGCTTTAACGTTTGCCCCCAAACTCACCGCAACTTTTACGACATAGACTGACTTAGCCTCCAAACTCTCCAGCTTGCCGCCTTCGGCAATATAAGCCTGTTTGGCTTTCTCAATACCTGAGGATAAAGCGCGGCCACCTTGAGAATCTACCCCAGAGATGTCTACCGTTTTTTGCCAATACTTAATCGCAGCGGGATAATCTTTGCGGTTATAGGCATCTATACCAAGCAAACCTAAAGCCATAGTATTTTTGGGGTCGAGCGTAATAGCACTTTTTGCTAAATCTACAACAGGCGGTGTGATTTTGTTGCCATCACGTAAAAATATTGCCTGCGCTAACTCGGCCATAATCATTGGCGATTGCGAATCGAGCGTTAATACGCGCTGATAGGCTTTGGCCGCTTCAGCAAAATTGCCCACTTCCATTTGCGCACGCGCCAACAAAAATAAATATTGAATATTGTCTGGCTTGGTTTTTAAACGATCTTCAAATTCAACAATCAATTGTTGCGCGCGAGCAGGATTGGGATCGCGATTTTGCAACATATCTTGATAATCTTGTTGCAGCTTTTCCTGTTGCAGCGTCTGGATATAAACATCTTGTGAACTGCCGTGGTACTGATAAAAGAAAACACCACCAATCAAAATTACCGCACAAAAACCCAGCGCAATGTTCACACCTAAATACTGCGATGATCTTTTGTGCAACGCGTGCAAACGGGCTTCATCATCCAATAAATTGCGTTCAAGCTCTAATTTAAGCTGCGCAAATTGCGCGTCATCTATGGCTTGTGATGCAAGGCTATTTTCCAGCTCGGCGAGATGCTCGCGATAAATACGCACATTTTCATCAAGCCGTGCTTGAATTTCTGTTTGATCCAAAGCTGGGTTGGTCGCTGAATTTTTATAGCGCCACAATGGCCAAATCACAAACACAACTGCCAACAAGAATAAAACGAGTATGCCAAACCATAAGTCAATCATGAGCGTGGCTCCTCATCTTTACCTGGGTTGTTGTCAGTGCTTTTAGTAGCCTCATTCGTGTTATCGACTGAATTTAATAAACTATTCAATCGTGTCTGCTCTTCATCGGTTAGATGCTGGCTCACTTGTGTAATCGCCAAACTGCGACGGCGATGCAAGATCAAAATTACTACAACAATACCTATCACGAGTAATGCAACAGGCGCACCCCACAACACATAGGTGGCTGGCGTTACGCGCGGACGATACAAAATATAATCGCCATAGCGCTCCACCATAAAATCGGTAATTTCTTTATCAGATTTATCGAGCTTGATCATCTCATAGAGTTTGTTGCGCAAATCTATGGAGATAGCTGAATCGCTACCGGCTAAATTTTTGTTTTGACATTTAGGGCAGCGCATCTCTTCAATAAAACTCTGATAGCGCTTGCGCTCTAGCTCATTGGCAAAGTCATGAGTTTCAATAGCCGCAAATGCACCAAGACTTGAAAAGACTAAGCTGACTAACAGCAGAAATGTTTTTGAAAAGCCCATGGCCCTACCCCAAAAAATTGATGGGCGAAGTATACCAAGAGTAAAGAGCAGCGGTGAACAATTGCAGAGGCGTTTGAAAAAACAGCGCAAGCGTTTGTTATTTAACCAAAAAATCATTTATTTGCGAAATTTAAAAAAATCTTTGAAAAAGTGGTTGACCTAATCGTCCAGATCATTAGAATGCGCGTCACCTGATCGGGCGGTTAGCTCAGTTGGTAGAGCAATGCCCTTACAAGGCATGGGTCACAAGTTCGAGTCTTGTACCGCCCACCACTTCTCTTCAGGTAAACACCAAGCCCACAAAGCAAACGTGTTCTCAACCAAAGTTTTATTTTGCGGACCGGTAGTTCAGCCGGTTAGAATGCCGGCCTGTCACGCCGGAGGTCGCGGGTTCGAGCCCCGTCCGGTCCGCCACTATTTTAGGCATATTGAACTCATCAATAAGCCGACATGAAAAAGCCCCGCATCAGGGGCTTTTTTTATGGCTGTCATATTCCCTATCCCGCTTAAGCCACCACTATTTTTGCGCGCTCTTCTTATCAGCATCTGCAATATCTTGCTTGATGTGCTTATACGCAAAAACACCAATATAAGCCGCCATTACACAAATCAAAGCAACAATGATTAAACCAGACGCCACTACCGTATCTATATACATATCAACCTCCACAGGTATTTAAAGCTTACAGTCTAAGAGATGTGGTGGTGAGTGAATTTGATAGAGATCAAGGAAGGTAGATGGATGCATCCATGCATCAAAAATAGAGCAGAAATTACAAACTATCGTAAATGGGCTTAACAGTTTCATCCCAGACTTTCTGATTTAAATCGCCAACATATTTGTAGCGAATAATCCCTTGCTTATCGATGACATAGGTTTCTGGCGCAGCGAATACCCCCAGATCCAAACCCAGCTGCCCATCCTCATCGAAAATTATGTCCGCATAGGGGTTGCCCAACTCGGCTATCCAGCGCTGCCCATCTTGCAGATTATCTTTATAGTCAATACCAATGATATGTACGCCTTGCTGCTTTAGCTTATTCAAGAATATATGTTCATCCCGACATACCACACACCAAGTCGCCCAAACATTCAGCAGAGTTACTTTGCCTTGAAGCAGGGTTTGTGTGCGCAACTCTTGCGGATTCTCTAAGCGCGGCAAGGAAAATGGCGGCACAGGTTTATTCAATAAGGCTGAAGGCATTTTATTAGGGTCTAATGAAAGACCTCGCCAAAAAAATACAGCAAGCACAGCAAATACCACCAAAGGAATAAACAAAAAAAGACGTTGTCTATTCATGCGCTGCCACCTTGTGTGAAATTACAGGTGTTTCTTTCTGTTCGATTTTTACCTGCTGTTTACGATAACGCTTATCCATAACTGCCAAACATGCGCCAAATGCCATCATTAATGCACCTAACCAAATCCAACGCACAAACGGTCTAACATGAACGCGCATTGCCCAGGCTTTTTCATCTATAGGCTCACCCATAGCCACATAAAGATCACGGAATAGATTTACTTGAAGCGCAACTTCAGTGGTCACACTGCCGCGCGCATAGTAACGGCGTTTTTGCGGTTGCATGTCCGCTATATGCTCGCCATTTTGAGTAATGCTGATTAAGGCTTCGTCTGCAACATAGTTAGCGCCCTTAACTTGTCGAAGCGATTGCATAGTGAACTCGTAATTCATTAACTTCACGGTTTGATGCTCTTGCATTCGTAAATCGCGCTCTATGCTGTAAATCGTGGTTAATGAAGCACCAACCAAAATGGCTGCAATGCCCAAATGCGCAATAACCATCGCGTAATAACTCAAACTTAGTTTTTTTACGCCATCTACAAATGAAGCGGCATTGCGCAAACGATGGATAAAATCAGCCACTAAAGCCAAGGTAATCCAACTGGAAATAAATACTGCAATGGCAGCAGTCAATTTATACTCGTCGCTATACACCCATGGAAAAATTGCCGCAACTACTAAGCTCAATACCCAAGGCTTCCACAACAAACTCAATAGTTGTTTTGGATTGGTACGCTTCCAATTAGCCACGGGGCCCAGTGCCATAAGTAAGCACAAACCACCCATTAAGGGCACAAAGAAAAAATTAAAATACGGTGGGCCCACTGAAATTTTCCCCCACCCCATTGCATCGGCAATCATTGGGTAAAGCGTACCTAACAAGACTGTGAGCATGGTGATGCACAAAATAATATTGTTACCCACCAGCAAGGTTTCGCGCGATAACCAACTAAAACCAATTTCACTTTTTACTACAGGCGCACGGAATGCAAATAGTGTTAGCGAACCGCCGACTACGACTAATAGGAATCCCAAAATAAAAATACCGCGCTCAGGGTCAGATGCAAAAGCGTGCACGGATGTTAATAAACCCGAACGAACAATAAAGGTGCCCAGCAAACTTAATGAGAACGTAAAAATTGCGAGCAGTATTGTCCAGTTTTTAAATAAGCTGCGCTTTTCAGTCACGGCGAGCGAATGAATTAATGCGGTGCCAACAATCCACGGCATAAAGGAGGCGTTTTCAACAGGATCCCACGCCCACCAGCCGCCCCAACCTAATTCGTAATAAGCCCACCAACTGCCAAGTGCAATGCCTACCGATAAAAAGCCCCACGCCATAGTTGCCCAAGGGCGAGACCAGCGCGCCCATGCGCTATCTAATCGACCAGTTAAAAGCGCTGCAATTGCAAATGCAAACACCACACTAAAACCCACATAGCCCATGTACAAAACGGGTGGGTGAATAATGAAACCAAAATCTTGCAACGCGGGATTCAAATCGCCACCGTCTTGCGGAGGGATTGGCAAAATGCGATCAAAAGGATTTGAGGTTAACAACATAAACGATAAAAAGCCGATAGCGACAAAACCGAGTATCGACAACACGCGCGCCTGCATATCAAGCGGAAGTGATTTACTAAAAATCGCTACTGCAAAAGTCCAACCTGCAAGCATTAGCACCCAAAGTAAAAGCGAGCCTTCATGCCCTCCCCAGACGGCAGAAAGTTTGTAGTAATAAGGCAGCATAGAATTTGAATTGCTGGCGACATACTTCACAGAAAAATCGTCATTTGCGAATGCATAAGACAAACAAATAAATGCAACCAGTACAAACACAAAGAAACCCGCCGATAACGAGCGGCCTGTATGCATTAATAATTGATTACCGTAATGCGCGCCCAGCGCTGGCAATACGAATAAAGCGAGGCTTAAGCAGAAAGCAACAATCAGTGCAAAGTGCCCTAGCTCAGGCACCATGATATTAGGACCCATAATTCATCCCCTTACACACGGCTTGATCATTTTTGTGATCGCCGGAATTTTTAATGCTGGCCACTTCTGGCGGCGTATAGTTTTCATCATGTTTTGCTAACACTTGT
>CAUOQW010000146.1:0-6193 GCA_963506825.1 uncultured Cellvibrio sp. | reverse complement strand
GGAATCAATAAATGCGGTAGATAAAATTGAATCCGGTAGGGAAGCTGCGCCAATAAAAACCAAACCACCACACCAAACCAAGCGGCCCAGTAACGTGGTGTAAGCAATGCGCGGGTAAAAACAGGTGGTTGCATAATAATCAGCATCAGCCAAATGAGTGGGGCATTATAGCCTGATGTGCGGGAAGATGGTTTATCACACGAAATCCGGCAATAAAAAAGCCAGAGTGGTTAGCTCTGGCTTTCATAATCAATCACCTACATGTCACCTTTATTTAAGGGTAATAGATCGGAAGATCGGTGTGCCCTTGCGCACAAAGCGAATGGCCTTAGCCGTGTTCTTGGGTATGCCACTCACAACTTTGGTGTAAGTCGCCACAGAATCCAGCTCTACAAAATCCAGCTGAGTGATGATATCGCCGCGCTGTAAGCCTGCACGCTGCGCGGCACTATCTTGCTCTACACTCATAATTTGAACACCTTTTTCAGAACCCGTTGCCGGAACCACAGTTACTCCCAAGGCATCAGTTTTGGTCGCTTTAGATTCACCACCAACAGCCGGAGTTGCGGCTACAGAATCATCTTTTAATTTTTCTAAAGTACCATTGAGTGTTTCGCGTTTACCTTTGCGAATCACATCAAAAGTCACCTTAGTTCCCGGTGCAATTTGGCCTACTATTCTCGGCAAATCCGCTTGGCTGTGTACGTCCTGACCGTTAAATTTCACAATCAAATCACCTACTTTCACGCCGGCTTTCTCAGCGGGCCCCTGAGGAGTGACTTCAGAAACAATTGCGCCTTGAGCCTTGTCTAAACCATAAGCACTGGCCAAATCTTTATCAACATTGTTAATCACAACGCCCAACCAACCGCGCTCAACACGCCCCTTGGCTTTTAATTGACTAACAACATCAATCGCCAAAGAAGAGGGGATTGCAAAAGATAAGCCCACAGAGCCGCCCGATGGCGAATAAATTTGTGAGTTAATACCTACCACTTCGCCATCCATATTAAACAGCGGGCCGCCTGAGTTACCGGGGTTAATCGCAACGTCAGTTTGAATAAATTGTACGTAACCGCGGTCAGAGGGAATATTGCGGCCAATTGCACTTACAATGCCTGCGCTCGCAGAATAATCCAAACCAAAAGGTGAACCTATGGCAACTACCCATTGCCCTACTTTCAGCTTTTCGTTTTTAGCCAAGGTTAACTGCGGCAAATTTTTAGCGTCAATTTTTAGCAGTGCGATATCGGTGCGCTCATCAGTACCAATTAATTTAGCATCAAATTCGCGATCATCATTTAAAATAACTTTTATTTCATCAGCTTCACTCACTACATGATTATTGGTAAGCACATAACCATCGCTTGAAATAAAAAACCCCGACCCTATTGCTCCATGTTCTCTTTGTGGAGCTTGGCGCTGCTCCAAGAGTTCGCGGAATATTTCTGGAATATCCTGCATTTGATTATTGGGAATTTGGCGCATTTGTTTTGCTTGGCGCGCTTTGGTAACAGCAGTAATTTTAACCACGGCAGGCGAAGACTTTTCAATTAGCTCACTAAAATCAGGTAGTGGCGCAGCTTCAACCGAAGTAATCAGAAAACTAACAGATAATAAAATTAAACCAGCCGTGTGCAACAAAAATTTCTTCATAAAAAACCTCATTTAAGGCAAAACCCCTGCAAGACATCAGCACCAGCCAAAGCCTGCAACTCGGGTAATAGGACATAAGTGATTTGAAAAAATTCCACGAAACAATAAAAATTTACGTTCGCGGCGGGATTATAAAAAAATATTTTTAGTGATGCTAGAGGTTGGATTTAGCCGACACACAATAGAATAAATGAGGTTTGGGATTGGCCAGCCTTGTAGTACTACATCCTTATTTTGGCTTGGTTAAATCATAGCCTTCTACCATGCGGTTAATTTCTTCGGGAGTCATTTTGGCTTTGCTGGATGAACTGCTACTGGTGCCAGCCTCCGCGCTTTTAGCATCTGCAATCGCTTTTTCAGCAGCGGCTTTTTCATCGGTTTTGCGCTTCTCTTCTTCCTTTTTCATAAATTCTTTGTGCGCGGCTTCATCTTCCAAACGCACAGTCACGCGGCGATTTTGTGCACGGCCTGCCGCAATTTTATTATTGGCAATTACAAACTTATCGCCGTGCCAACGGGTGGTAACTTTATCCGCCGCAACTCCTTGCGCGGTTAAATAGGCCGCGACCCATTCCGCCGCTTGTTTAGACATAGCCTCATTCACTTCTGGTGTACCTGAGTTATCGCTATGCCCATCCACAAACACACCAACCACTTTAGAATCAGCTTTTATATAACGCGCCACCTTGTTTAAGTCGGCTTTGTTTGCTGCCGTTAAGCCTTCAGGCTTTTCCGCATAATTAATAAAAGTACGCTCCACCTGCGCAAAGCTGTACGGAATAATCTCGGCAATACATTGCTGATAACTCTTGTAGCCTGCGCTAAAGTTTTTTGCGTTCAACACCACGCGCATAACCGATGCAGTGGAAGCAGCAGTTGTCACTGGCTGCGATGAATACATAACATTTACCCCTGCCACAAGCTGCGTGACTAAGGGCGCAATTTGCGCTGTTTTAAGACTAATCGGTTGATTCCCTGCCACCACACTAAAAGCCCCCAAAGGTACAGGTACAAGATCATTACGCCATTGTGGAGGCAAAGTTTCAGCACCAGCAAAGCCCACCGGGAACACCACCTTGCCTTGCGACTCCAGATAAAAACTTTCAGCACCACCGGCTTTGCGCGCAAATACCGCTTTTCCAAATACCGGAATACTATGGGTCAAGCTACAAGCAAAAGGCGTTGCCGATACTTTCCACTCAGAATTGGTTAAATCGGCGCTGTACATTTGTGCATTGGCAGAGCTGGTTAGCACAAGACAAAGGGCAATCGATAAGGGATATAAAACAGGGAAGCGAAGCGGCATTCAGGCAACCTACAAGACAAAAATCAACTCGATATACCCACAGTATAGCCAAGCATGGCGAGCATCCCCAAAACTTGTAGCTGCGCCAAGAGCCTATTTTTGGTAGCATGCGGCAAGTTTTTGAATTTGAAGAGAAAGCCGCTCATGTCGCAGTCCCCAGCGCCGCACCAAATCACCCTCACCCGTCCCGACGATTGGCATATTCACCTCCGCGATGGCGCAGCTCTAAGCCGCACAGTTGCCGATGCTGCCGCACAATTTGCGCGCGCTATAGTCATGCCCAACTTGGTTCCGCCAGTAATGAATGCGGGACAAGCGCTGGCTTACAAGGCGCGAATTCTTGCTGCGCGCCCTGCCGGTAGCCAGTTTGAGCCACTGATGTTGCTGTAGTTGACGGATAGTACTGAGCCTGCAGAAATCGCCAAAGCCAAGGCCGCTGGCGTCACTGCCTGTAAGCTCTACCCAGCGGGCGCGACTACCAACTCGGCCTCTGGCGTGACCGATCTAACCAAGATTTACCCAGTGCTGGAAGCCATGCAAAAAGCCGGTATGCCCTTTTTGCTGCACGGTGAAGTCACTGATTCGGCGATTGATATTTTTGACCGCGAGAAAGCGTTCCTCGATCGCACTTTTGGCAAGCTGGTAAGTACCTTTCCTGAACTGAAAATGGTGCTGGAACATATCACTACCTCAGACTCCGCCGAGTTTGTAGCTGCAGCGCCAACCAATGTAGCGGCGACTATCACCGCGCATCACCTACTCTACAATCGCAACCATATGCTCGCTGGCGGTATTCGCCCGCATTATTACTGCTTGCCGATTTTAAAGCGCAATACCCATCAAGAAGCATTGATTAAAGCCGCGATTAGCGGCAACCCAAAATTCTTCCTAGGGACTGATTCCGCTCCGCACGCCAAAGACAAAAAAGAAGCCGCCTGCGGTTGCGCCGGTAGCTACACCGCTTATGCAGCGATTGAGCTCTACGCCGAAGCCTTTGAAGACGCAGGCGCGCTGGATAAGTTGGAAGGTTTCGCCAGTCACTTTGGCCCGGATTTTTATCAGTTACCGCGCAACACCGACAAGATCACCTTGGTAAAACGCGAATGGCAAGCGCCAGAAACTCTCGCCTTTGCCAACACCACCTTGGTACCCCTGCGAGCAGGTGAAAGCTTGCGCTGGCAATTGCACACTGCATAAACCATTTACATCTACATTAAGGCAATCCAGTGAATCCACCTGAGAATCAAAAAGATCCATCATCGCCCTTGGCGCAGCGCTTTCGCGGCTTTTTGCCCGTGATTATCGATGTAGAAACCGGTGGTTTTAATTCACAAACCGATGCGCTCTTAGAAATTGCAGCAGTAACCGTGCGATTAGATGAAGACGGCCTTATGCATCGCCATGAAACGTTTTCGTTTCATATTGAGCCGTTTGAAGGCGCCAATATTGAAAAAGCCGCATTGGATTTCACCGGTATAGATCTCGACAGCCCCGACCGTATGGCCGAGCCAGAGTTAATGGCGTTAACGGATATGATGCAAGCCGTACGCCGCTCCGTTAAAGAAAATGGTTGCACCCGCGCAGTTGTCGTTGGCCACAACGCGCACTTCGATTTAAATTTTTTAAATGCAGCCATTGAGCGCTGTGATATTAAACGCAGCCCATTTCACCCTTTCAGTGTATTTGATACCGCCACACTCGCTGGCCTCGCCTTTGGCCAAACCGTACTCGCTAAAGCTTGCCGCTGTGCAGGTTTAGAATTCAGCAACAGCGCCGCCCACTCCGCTGCTTACGACGCAGAAAAAACTGCCGATTTATTTTGCTTTATTGTGAATAAATGGAAAGAGTTTGGCGGCTGGCCGATTGTTGTTTGTGAGGATGATGAAGAGGCGGAATAAATATAATTTATTTGGGATTATCACGTAGGTTGGCGCTGAGCGCAGCGATGCCCAACATGACCATCACCTCGTTCCCAAGCTCCGGCTTGGGAATGCAGATTAAGATATCGATAATTGTTTGACGCTTTCCATATGCTCCCAAGCTAGAGTTTGGGAACGGGGTTAACAATTTATTTTTATTTCCGGCAACATCGGCATTTCCAAAATTTGCTTTTCACTCGGCGCAATGACCTCGGCAACGCCCTTCGCAATTAATTTTCCATCTTGATTGTGCGCTTCGCAATCCAAGGTAACAATTTTCACACGCTCTTTAATTTCACTTACGCTAAGCGTAACTGTCACTGTATCGCCAACTTTTACTGGATGCCTAAAACTTAAACTTTGATTGCGATAGATAGAGCCTGGCCCCGGTAATTGCGTTGCAATCGCGGCAGAAATTAAAGCACCTGTCCACATGCCGTGGGCAATGGGCTCGCCAAAAGGTGTGGTTGCCGCATAAACTTTATCGAGATGCACCGGGTTTACATCGCCAGAGCAAGCGGCAAATAAAATCACATCTTTTTCCGTGAGGGTTTTACTATAAGTTTTGGAAAGCCCAATGGATAATTCATCAACAGGAAAATTTTCTAAAAGAGCCATAAATAAGCCTTGGGGTTAGTAGGTATAAACGCAGTATACCTAAAACAACAAAGCCGAGCATAGGCTCGGCTTTAAGAGAAAAAAGAGAATCGATTTTAGAGATTTACTTTTTAGACCACATTTCCTCGCTAAGCTTTTTCAACCAATATTCAAATGCCAAATTAACACGCATATTGGTTTGTACACGATCATTTTTTTCCCAGAGATAGCCTAGCTCTTGTTCATCACTAGCCAAGGCCAACAATTTATTAGTGGTTGAATCATAAAGTTCAAATACCGCTGTCATGCGGCCAAAACCTTGGGTGTAAACATCCACCATATTAGGGCGACCTTTGAAATCATCTTTAGAACCCAAGGGGGCAATTTCAATAATTTTCATTTTTAAAACCACGGTATCGCTAGCAGGTACACCAGCAGCCGAAAGCCCGCCTTTTCTAAATAAATACTCCTCTGCTGCCTCGCGATATTTTTGTTGGTAATAGGCTTTATCACCATCATTTAATTCCCAAGGAGTATCATGAATACGCATAGTCGTAGAGCGCGCTATTTTCACGTTTGATAAATCTAAATCGCTGAGAATGACTTTTTTATACTGGTCAATATTTGCGGCTAGCAAGACATAAGATACATCAAACTGTGATTTTTTTACGTCCACTAAACCCGCTTGTTTTGCTTGGGTGTCGGCTGCTTTTTC
>CAUOQW010000145.1:0-6197 GCA_963506825.1 uncultured Cellvibrio sp. | reverse complement strand
TCACATTTTGATTAATAGGACGATTTTGAATAGCGGCCACAACCTTATCTTTATCCAGATATTTGTAGTTGAGCATATAGGTTATTTCATCCAACAATACCAAATGAATTTCCGGGTCGCTAAATACATGCTCACATTCAGCCCACGCTTTTTCTGCGGCTTCTTTATCTTTTTCAGCATTTTGAGTCTCCCAGGTAAAACCTGTACCCATCACAAAATATTCAAGCTTGGCGTTTTCACCGCGGAAGATACTTTCTGTAAGAAAGTTTTTCTCGCCGCATTCCCAGGTGCCTTTAATAAACTGCACTATCGCGACTTTATAGCCGTGGCCCAAACAGCGTAGCGCCGTGCCAAAACCAGAACTACTTTTTCCTTTACCGTCTCCGGTTAAAACAATAACTACACCGCGATCTTCAGTAGCACGTGCAATTTTTGCATCCACAATTTCTTTGCGTTGCTGCATACGTTCTTGATGGCGCTCTTGTTTATGCTGGGATTTTTCGTCGGTCATGGAGTAACTCCTGAAAATTAAGTAATAAAGCCCAATAAAAAGAAGGGCACGATAAACGCGCCCTTTCCCAACGTTTTATGGTTTAAAAACTATAACCAAGATGTGCATTATACGTGCGGCCAGCTTGCGGATATTGTCCCCAAACGCCGTGGTAATCAGCATATTCCTCACCCGTGATATTTTTAACACGCAAACCCAACTCAACATCTTTATGCGTCCATAAAATATTAAGGTTAAACAATTTAAGCGTATCTAAACGGTCCGCATCATTGGTTTGATCATCCATTCTATAACGTTTGCCCGTGTAATTTGCCTCAATGGCAGCAGTCAGTGATGGAATGAATGTAAATACCACACCAAAATTCGCCGTGTTTTTGGCAACAAAAGGAACAACATTGCCCTTGAGATTTCCTTCCGTCAGCTCCGCATCAGTATAGGTGTAATTACCGCGTAAGCTGATTTGCTCAGACAAAGCTAAATCACCTTCGAACAAGAAACCTTTACGTTTAGAGTCAGGTAAATTTACGTTTCTATAAGCAATAGGATCAAAACTGATCTCATCATCAATAGCCATATGATATAGGCTGTATTTTACGCTGGCCGCCTGAGTTTCCCAAGCGAGCCCGAATTCACGCGATTGGCTGGTTTGAATATCCAAGAAGTTTACACCGGCTAAGGTATAACCATTTTCATCAGCATTGGCAAAGCGGAAGCCATCAGCAAGGCGGCCAAATACGCGCCAATCAGAGTCGATTTGATAATTCAAACCTAATTCAGATGCATTCACGCTATCGCTACGATTGGTCTTCTTACGCTTGTTAGTATCATCAACAGATGCGTGGCGAATACCCGCATTCAAAGTAATTTGTTTAGTGAGCGGATAAATAACCTGACCATAATAACCATCAACAGTCTGATCGTAATTTGCACTGGTCGCAGTAGCTTTATAATCAGCCTTGGTCGAATCATAACCGAGAGTAACAATACTATTACCCTTGTCAGTCGCTATGGTTCCTACGACACGAGGGCTCGCATTTTTAACATTCATTTCCTGTGAGAAATTACCCCAGAAATAACCCTCGACATCTTCTTGGCGATCAGTAAATTCACCGATTAATTTCCAGCTTTTGTTCAATGCTACTTCACCACCAAAACGAGTTAAATCTGTATCTTGGTTAGAAAAGTCATTTGGGGTTTTTGTTTGACGACGATTACTAGCCGCTTCTGCATCACTCAACGAACCCGCAAGGCGCAAATCATCATTAATTGTCTGACGCTCAACAAATACACGACCACCGGTAAAATCAAAACCAATATTGCCGAGTAGATTGGTCACATCAGTTTCATTGTTATCACGGAAATTATCGGCAGTGCGCTTTTGTGCGCTTAAGCTGTAATTAAGGCCATTTTCAAAACCTTGGTTTACAGATACTGCATAGTTTTCCAGTGCATCTGAACCTAGCTCTACACTAACAGTACCACTAATCTCACCGGCTTTAGCATGACGGGTAATCACGTTAATTACACCACCTACGGCTTGATCGCCATAAAGTACTCCTGCACTACCTTGGGTAATTTCAATTCGTTCAATATTTTTTAATGGAATCGTATTCAGCGATGGGCCAGCAAGACTAGGATTATTGAGCTTACGACCATCTACCAAAACCAAGGTATTGTTACCCGCAGTAGAAGAAAAACCGCGCATGGCAATGGAAACATTACGACCGCCGCTTCCATCGGCATCAATAATTTGAATGCCTGCTTGTGCGCGCAGCACTTCAGCAACTGTAGTAGCTCCGCTCACACGAATTTGTTCTGCATCAATGACCGTGATTTGGGTTGCCACCGGCATTTGTGGACCTTCGCTACGCGTGGCACTCACAAGAACGGTTTCAACTTTTTCATCGGCAGCTATAGCGGAATTGGTAAATACAATTGACAGCAACGCTGCGCTAATAGGGGTTAATGCGAAAGATTTAAAAGACATGATTTTCCTCAATCCAAAAAATGGGATGAGGGAGGGGAAGCGGGAATAATGCGCGAGGCCATGTATAAACAGCCCCGTAAAACACAGAATTTCCACCGATGTTGCCCTCCGCGACATCGTGAATATAGGGTTTTGAGGCTGGTATCGGACTTATAACCTTATTACAGCAGGCATATTTACCGTTGCGGGGGCAGTGTTGGCTTTGCTAATCATTGGCGCACCAAACTTCCCATTTAATTTGACCCTTGCACTTGCTGAAAAAATCAGCGATTTGGCACGTCAAACACCTCGGCGCGCAGGGTATGAGGTTGCGAGGGATGAGTCAAGAAGAAATCGAATCAAATGTTTCGTGTATTATTAGACGGTTTGCGTTTTACATACACCGTTCTATGCACCCGCGCCACTAACTCTTGCTGTACGTTATAAATATCCACAATAAACTCCGGCAGATATTTTTCACCATTTGCCGTTGCGGCACGAATTTCTGCAATTTTTTCTTCAGTGAGGATAAATTTTGCGGTGACATGGGTTCGGCCGGGGGAAATAAAATCAATCGTTGCTTTCTTATCCCACACATAATAATCGCGGCCAAGGTTTTCCATTAGCATCAGCATGTACCAAGGGTCAGTCATGGCGAATAAATTGCCACCAAATTGCGTGCGCACGTTGTTGCGATTAAACCAACGTAGTTTTAGTGCTACATCTATCTCACGGAAATCATCCGTTACTCGGGTTACATGAATAGAGTTAAAAAATAGCGGCGGCCACAAATTAATGATGCGCCTTAATGTATTCGCTTTCATACCATTGACCTTTATAGCTGGGCAACGCGTTTTATTGGGATAATCACTACGCCGTCTTCACGGCAATCCACATGCGCACTTATGCCGTAGACTTTTGCGAGATTTTCGGGTGTTAATACATTTATGGGTTCGCCTTCAGCGACTAATTTCCCGTGATTCATTAAGACTAAACGCGTACAAAAACGTGCGGCCAAACTTAAATCGTGCAGTGCCGCTATCACCGCCCCGCCCTGCTGCGCGTGGGATTGTAATAATTCCATAATGTGGAGTTGGTGATATACATCGAGTGCAACTATAGGTTCATCGGCCAGAATTAATTTGGGATTACCGGCAAATACACGGGCTAGCAAGGCGCGCTGTAATTCACCGCCAGATAATTCGGTGACAGGCCGCTCTGCCAATGAATCTACATCAGTCATTGCCAAAGCATTTTGAATTGCAAGCTCGTCATCTGCATTGGTATTGACCGATGAATTCCACGGCGAGCGCCCAAGCGCAACTAAATTTTTTACACTTAATGGCCAAGCCGGAGTTTCATGCTGAGCAAGATAGGCCATAAAGCGAGCGCGCAATTGCGCGGGGATTTTTTCAATCGCAGTAACTACATTCTGTGGCGTTAATTCTACGAGGCCAGACTTAGGTTTTACTAATCCCGCTAAAATTCGCAGCAATGAACTTTTACCTGCTCCATTGGGGCCGATTAAGCCCACGAACTCACCTTCATTAATATGAATATGCATGTGCTCGACAACCGATTTATTGCCGAGATTTAGGGATAGGTTTTTGGCGTTTAGTAACTGCATAGATAATTCTCGTTTTATTAAAGCCCCTCACCCTAGCCCTCTCCCAGAGGGAGAGGGGACGAGAAAGTGCCAACTTTAAGTCTTTACTATCAACCCAGCTCATTTCCTTCTACGTAGAAAGCTCTAACTCCCTCTCCCCTTGGGAGAGGGCTGGGGTGAGGGGCTCTAATCAAATCCAACGCGAACGCGTTTTTAAAATCAACATCAAAAAGAAAGGGCCACCTAATAAGGACGTCACTACACCTAACTTTAATTCGCGTGCGACATCTAATTGACGTACAAAAATATCTGCACCTAAAACCAAAAGTGAGCCGCCCAAAGCGCTGGCTAACAATACGCGACTGGGCTTGTGGCCCACCAAAGGGCGCAGTAAATGCGGCACTACTAAGCCCACGAATCCTATGCTGCCACTCACCGCAACCGATGCGCCTATGCACAAAGCCAAACCAATCAATAATAAATTGCGTTCACGCTGTGGATGAAAACCCAAGGTTGTCGCAGTTTCTTCACCAAGACTTAAGGCATTTAAAAAACGATGGCGACTCAATAACAAAATCCAACCCACAATAATAAAGGGTGTGGCAACATACACATGATTCATGTTGCGATTTGCAAGCGACCCCATCAACCAAAACACCATTTCTTGCATAGCAAATAAACTGGGCGCGAAATTTAGTGCGATGCCAATCATTCCACCGGCAATGGCATTAATAGCCACGCCAGCCAAAATTAATGAGAGCACACTACTGCGAAAACCCGCCAATAAATACACCAGGATCAACGCGATTAATGCACCCAAAATGGCAGCGCCCGGCAAAATATACCAAGCACTGGCTGCCAGTCCAAAATAGAGGACAATTACGGCGCCTAACGCAGCACCGCTGGAGACACCTAAAATTCCGGGTTCAGCTAAAGGGTTACGCAAAAAACCTTGCATGGCTGCGCCCGCTAAACCGAGCGTTGCGCCAACCAAAAGTGCGAGCGTAACGCGCGGCAAGCGAATTTCCCACACCACGGTTTGATGCAATGATGGTGTGTGGTTCAATAAATCTTTTACCGCCTGCACCACAGATATAGAGGCATTGCCCATAGTGAGCGAAAAAATAAATGTCGCCACCACCGCCAAAGAGAGCAATATAATTAACAGTGGAAATGATATTTTTTGCACATTAATTCCTTGTATTAATAAGCTAAGAGCTGACGCTGCTGCATAAGATTTTCTATGGCGTCCGCCGCGACAGGTGCAACGCAAGAAAGCGTTGACGGCAAGCGGATAATTTTTACATTGTTGCTGCGCAATGCAGGGTGTTGCACATATTCTTGCGCGAGCGAAAAAGCCTGCACATCGGAAGCTTCAATAATCAACACTTTAGGCTGTGCGAGAATCAGTTCTTCCAAATCGATTTGCTTGAATCCGATAATATTTTTATCGAGCGCGAGATTGTGAAAACCGGCGCGCGTCATCAATTCATTTTCTACCGTATCTGCACCCACAACTACGCCATTAGATGAATACCAAAAACCGGGAACGGGTTTGGTTTTTTTCTGTACAGCATCTAATTGCGCTAATTTTTGTTCTAGCGCTTGCGCCATAACTTCGGCTTCCGCAGGGCGATCCACTAACACACCAAAGCGGCGAATATGGTTGGATATATCATCCAAATTACGCGGTAACTCGAGCAGCTCTACCCGCAAACCTAATTGCTTGAGAAGTGTTTTAAGTTCGGGGGATGTGTAGGTACCAGCCAATATCAAATCTGGATTGCGCGGAACAATATCTTCAGCGAGACCACGATTTAAATTGTATTTTTTTGCTTGCTCAGAAACCGATGAAAATTGTGGATTAGCCGACAAAAAATACAGTGAATCAACACGCGCAGGCTCAACCAATTTAATAAGCAAGGGATCAAAACAGAGATTGATAGAAACAATGCGTTTGGCAGGCGGGAGTTGATCAGCAGTTACGGATTGAATACAGAGGATAAAGGTCAGCGCAAAAGTCAGGAGAGGATGTAAATTGCGCATAAAAAGAAATCACAAAAGAATCGGTAAATTAATATTTCCGCTCACCCTGAGCGCGAAGCAGTCGAAGG
>CAUOQW010000144.1:0-6215 GCA_963506825.1 uncultured Cellvibrio sp. | reverse complement strand
TATGGCCGTCAACGTGAGCGTTTCGCAATTTGCCCAACCCAACTTTGTCGCCAACGTTGCCAAGGCGCTTAAGAAAACTGGCGCTAACCCACGCCTGCTGAAATTAGAACTTACCGAAAGTATGTTGGCGAAGGATGTGGATGACGTAATCGTCAAAATGTTTGAAATTAAAGCGCTGGGGGTCACTTTCTCGCTGGATGATTTTGGAACAGGCTACTCATCCTTGTCTTACCTAAAGCGCCTGCCACTCAATCAACTCAAAATCGATCAATCCTTTGTGCGCGACCTTTTTACCGATACTAATGACGCCACTATTGCACGCACAATTATCGCACTAGGCCACAGCCTAAGTTTGAGTGTTATAGCAGAGGGAGTGGAGACGCTTGAACAGCGCAACGCGCTGGCGGCTATGGGTTGCGATGCCTACCAAGGCTACTATTTTGCGCGCCCGGTTATGGCTGAAAATTTATCGCAAACGCTGCGTAAAATACCGCGTTAAATTATCTCAGGACAAACGGAATTTATGAGTACAAAGGACTATTCCAACCAGATCAAACTGGCCATACGCCCTGTCACCTTGTCGCGACGATAGGAATAAAAATCATCTTCCTGCGCGTAGGTGCAGTAATCGCCGCCATAAATTTGCGTAACGCCCAGCGCATTTAATTCGGCGCGCGCAAGTGCGTAAATATCAGCATAAAAATGCAGTGGGCGCTGGGCAGAAATAAAAGCATTGGCGATGGCATCGGCATGAGCGGGAGTCAATGCAGATTCAAAAAAAGCCTCCAATACATCCACGCCCACTTCAAAATGCGGTTGCGAAATAGCTGGGCCCAAATAGGCAAGAATATTGTTAGGTGAGCAAGAAAACTTTTCTAACGCGCGCGCAGTAATACCTTTGGCAAGACTGCGCCATCCACAGTGAATTGCTGCGATTTCTGTACCCTTTTCATCACATAATAAAATCGGCAAACAATCTGCTGTCATCACCAAACAGGCTTGGCCTTTTTCATCGCTGTAACTGCCATCTGCCGTGCGAACCAAACCATCACTTTTTGCGCTAACCACTTTTACGCCGTGGATTTGCTCAAGCCATTGCGGTGTTTTCGTTAAACCTAATTGCGCGCACAGTGCAGTGCGATTTTGCTCAACCTGAGTAGGCGTATCGCCTACATGCAAACCCATATTGTTACTGGCATAAGGCGTAAGGCTGACACCACCCTTGCGGGTGGTAATGCATGCCCGCACATTTGCAGGTGCTGGCCAGTTGGGAGTTATGTGATGGGTCTTATCCATGATGATAATTAAATTTATTCGTCCTTAACTTCGTGCTCATAACCATGCTTAAGCGCTTCCAGCAAACCTTTAAAGTCCTCTGGAATGGGCGCAGTCCATTCGGTGTATTCGCCTGTACCGGGATGCTCCAAACCCAACTTAGCGGCATGTAATGCCTGGCGTGGAAAGGCTTTCAACGCTTCAATCAAATTCGCGTTAGCCCCCTTGGGAATCTTAAAACTCTTGCCGTAGGTTTTATCGCCCACTAAGGCAAAACCGATATGCGCCATATGCACACGAATTTGATGGGTTCGGCCCGTTTCCAATTTCACTTTGATATGAGTGTGGTGCGGGAAGCGAGTCGCCACACGGTAGTGAGTCACAGCGCGCTTGCCGCCTTGGCTCAACACCGCCATTAATTTACGGTGAATGGGGTGACGCCCCATAGGTGCATTCACAGTACCACCGCCGGTCATAGCGCCTACGGCAACCGCTTCGTATTCACGGCTTACTGTGCGGTCGGCCAACTGCGCAACCAAATCGGTGTGCGCTTCCAAGGTTTTCGCCACCACCATCAAGCCAGTGGTTTCTTTATCCAAGCGATGCACAATCCCCGCGCGCGGCAGGTTAATTAACTCAGGAATATGGTTGAGCAACGCATTCACCAAAGTGCCGGTATAGTTGCCGGCTGCAGGATGAACAACCAAGCCCGCTTGCTTATTAATGATGAGCAGGTCTTCATCTTCATGGACTATATCCAGCTGGATTTCTTCTGGCTGCCAATCGCCTTGCGCTTCTAATTCAGCGTTTAAATCAAGAGTTTCACCGCCAATCACTTTGTCTTTTGGCTTGCCGATCACGCCATTAATTTTGAGCTGCCCGTCCTTAATCCAACTTTGTAGGCGCGAACGTGAAAAATCAGGGAACAACTCAGAAGCCGCTTGGTCGAAGCGCAGTCCACTCATGGAGAATGGCACTTGCACGGTAAGTTCAAAAACATCTTTCATTTACGAGTAAAACCTCAGGTTAACAACGAATGCCGCTTTGGTATCGGCAAGCTCTGTGTTTAAATACGCCACTATTTTAAATCTGCCCGGTTAAATCCAAGCAATCTAAAACACGGCGATAAAATCTCAGTCACCCAATAATATTTGAGTTAACTATTTATGCTTAAGCGATTCCTGCCCCTTGCTCTGTTCGGTGCCCTAGCGCTACTGACCGCCTGCTCGTCTAGCGACAAGAAAGAGGAAAAATTTACCAGCGAAGCCGAACTTTATACTGCCGCCGAAGACCAATTAGAGCGCGAGCAATGGGAACCAGCCATTAAAAACCTGCAAAAGCTGGAAGAACACTTTCCCTTTGGTGCCTATGCGGAACAAGGCCAGCTAGAGCTTATTTATGCCTATTACAACTTCAGCAAACCCGATGAAGCGATTGCCACCGCCAACCGTTTTATTCGCCTGCACCCACAACACCGCAACGTGGACTATGCCTATTACATGATGGGCTTAAGCTCATTCACTAAAGACAAAGGTATGTTTGAGCGTGCTATGCCCACCGACATGACCAAACGCGACCCGGGTGCTGCGCGCGAATCTCTGGCTAACTTTACCCAATTGCTTAACCGTTTCCCCGAGAGCCCTTATGCGGCCGATGCGAAAAAGCGTATGTTGTTCCTGCGCAACGCCTTAGCCCGCTACGAAATCCACGTGGCCAACTACTACTTCAAGCGCCAAGCCTATGTGGCTGCAGTGACTCGTGGTCGCTATGTGATTGAAAACTATCCACAAGCACCAGCCACACCAGACGCCTTGGCCGTTATGGTACAGGGTTATCACCTGCTCGGCATGCAAGATCGTTCAAAAGAAGTGTTAGAAGTACTACGCACCAACTACCCCAACTTCCCCGCGCTCAACAAAAACGGTGAGTTTAACTACGATTACGCCTTCGAAAATCACGAGCGCAATCTCTTGGGAATCCTGACACTAGGCCTATTCACCAAGCAAGAAACCTTCGGTTTTGATACCCGCGAGCTATATGACGCGGAATATCAAAAGGCGCCAAGAGTTAAGAAATAAAAGCACCCTCTCGGTAACTGCTCCTGCGTTACTCTACCTCCTGTATCCATACAGTCGTCCCAACCTCCCCCTTGAAAAAGGGGAGGAGCTGAAACCGCTCCGATTCAATAAATTACTAACTCCAAAACCCTACTCCTGACGCAAGCCCCAACCTTTATTAAGCAGGGAGTTTGCCCCTCCCCTTTTTCAAGGGGGAGGCCGGGAGGGGGTGCCGTTATCAATCCCCCATCTTCCACCCAGACGTAATCGGGTATCTACGATCCCGCCCAAAACCGCGCTGGCTAATGCGTATGCCAATCGGTGCTTGGCGGCGCTTGTACTCATTCACATCCACCAAACGCACCGCACGTTCCACCTGATCGCGGGCAAAACCCTTGGCAATATTCGCTTCCGCACTAAAATCCTGCTCTACATACAAGGCCAGAATCTGGTCGAGAATATCGTAGGGCGGCAGGCTGTCTTCGTCTTTTTGATCCGGCGCCAATTCCGCCGATGGTGGACGGGTAATTACCGTTTCGGGGATAACTTCTGCTCCGAGGGTGTTGCGACCCACTGCATTTCTATAGAGCGCGAGCGCAAACACGAGAGTTTTAGGCACATCTTTCAGCGCATCAAAACCGCCAGCCATATCGCCATAGAGTGTGGAGTAACCCACCGCCATTTCGCTTTTGTTGCCTGTCGTAAGTACCAAATAGCCTTTCTTGTTGGAGATAGCCATTAAGAGCACACCGCGACAGCGTGCCTGTAAGTTCTCTTCAGTGGTATCGCGCTTTAGGCCTACAAACTCGCCCGCAAGCTGCGCCATAAAAGCGTTGTACATAGGCTCGATACTGATGGAACTGTACTTCACGCCCATACGACGCGCCTGTTCAGCGGCATCGTCTTTACTTAAATCCGAGGTATAAAGAAACGGCATCATGACCGCTTCCACGCGATCAGCACCCAAAGCATCAACCGCCATCGCCAAGGTTAACGCCGAATCAATCCCGCCCGACAAACCCAGCACCACGCCTTTAAAACGGTTTTTGTTGACGTAATCGCGCATACCCAAGACCAAGGCTTGGTAAACGGCTTCGTGATTACTAGGGATAGCACTTAGATTTTGCGCGGGTACACTTACCGCGTTTTGACTTAGCTGAACATTAGCAACAAACAAATCTTCTTGATAAGCCGGTGCGCGGAATTGGGTTTGACCTTGGGCATCCACCACCACTGAACCGCCGTCAAACACCAACTCATCCTGACCGCCCACAAGGTTTACATACACTACCGGCATAGCGCCTTCTTGTGCACGTGCGGCGACAATGGCTTCGCGCTCGGCCTGCTTACCTTGGTGATAGGGCGAGGCATTTAAATTGAGCATCAGCCGTGCACCCGCTGCTTTAGCTTGCGCCATAGGTGCGGCATGCCAAATATCTTCACAAATCGTCAGCGCAGTGGGTACGCCATTGAGATTGAACACGCAGGCTTGATCGCCCGCAGCAAAGTAGCGTTTCTCATCAAAAACTTGGTAATTGGGCAAACACTGCTTGGCATATTCCGCGATCAACTCACCCGCTTGAATTACCCCCGCCATGTTGAATAACTTGCCGTCGATACGTTTGGGATAGCCCACAATAATCGCCAAAGGCAGCTTGGCGGCCATAATTTCACCCAGCGCGCGCTCAATCCGTAAATCCAAACTGGGGCGCAACAACAGATCTTCGGGCGGATAGCCGGTCAGGGTCAGCTCAGGAAAAATAACCACATCAGCGGTTAAATCGGTAGCAGCGCGGGTGGCGAATTGAATCACTTTTTGGGTGTTACCGGGGATATCGCCAACATAGGTATTCAATTGCGCCAAGGCGATAATGAGTGAGGACATGGGCAGATGATCTCTAAAAATATACGGAGAAAATTAAAAAAATAGCGTTCACTGTGAAACAGGATGGTTAAGATGCGCACAAACCAGCGTAAACTATCGCAACTTAGTTAACGCCCCGCTCAACAAACGCAGCGCTCAAGCAAGGAGAGCGCTAAAAAGAGCGCGCATTGTCAGCTAATCCGCCGCTTTACGCAAAGGTAAACCCGCGCAAAAATGCGACTATTCCCGATTTTAATAAAGTCTAAACCAAGCCCTGATAGCTCACAAAACCGAAATATCCAAAACCGGATATTTAAAAACCAGATATCAAAAATTAAGCACTTACAATAAGCATCGAGCACTATGAAATCATTTACCCCTACATCCACCAACTACAATCCTTTTGAATTGCTGCGGGTCTACACCTCTTATCGCACTTTGCTCAGTCTGGTGCTCTTGATTATGTTTCAAGGGCAACTCACTCCGAATGTGCTGGGCACCCATGACCCCGAACTCTTTTTGTACGCCTCAGTAGGCTATACGATTTTCAATATCAGCACCCTAATGCTGTTATGGCGCGTGCGCTTTTTACCTTCGCAAAAATTGCTATTCAGCTTGTTCATTATTGAAATTGCGGCAGTGGTTTTATTAATGCACAGCAGCGGCGGCGCAGCCAATGCTCTCGGCTATTTACTCTTAGTGGCCGCAGCGGCAGGCGGCATGTTGTTGCGCGGGCAAATTGCGTTTTTCTTAGCAGCCCTCGCCAGCCTTACGGTTATTTCTGAAACGGTTTATCGCGCACTGACCGATACATTACCCAACAACTCCAATGCGTTTTTCTCAGCGGGTGTATTAGGCGCATTGATTTTTATTAGCGCGATTATCTTTCAATATCTCACTAAAAAAATTCTGATTAGCAATGAAGAAGCGCAATCACAAGCGAGCCACGCGGCACATATTCAAAAATTGGCGCAACAAATTGTAGAGCGTATGCGCACCGGCATTATGGTGTTGGATGC
>CAUOQW010000143.1:0-6219 GCA_963506825.1 uncultured Cellvibrio sp. | reverse complement strand
TTACTTTTGCCTAGGATATTGGAAAATAAAACTGACAGGACGGTCATGCTTAGCGGCGCATTCGTGCTGAGTGTATGTTTGTGGACGGGCTATTTTGTTAGCGGCTATAGCTACTTGCTCGCGCTCTGGTTTGTGATGGGAATTGGATATTCGGTCGCTCAAACGCCAACGGGACGATTGATAAAAAGATCAGCAAACCCTGAAGACCGCACCGCGCTTTTTGCTGCGCAATTTACCTTTTCACATGCTTGCTGGCTGATAACCTATCCATTGGCAGGTTGGTTTAGTTCGCATTTCGGTGCCATGCTAACCTTTATTCCTATGGCGACTATTTCCGTCGGCGCAATCACATTGGCTTACTTTCTGTGGCCAAAAAATGATGTAGGTAGACTTGCACATGTGCATGATAATTTAGCGTCTGACAACAGGCATCAACACATAAAAGATAACGAGGGAATGCATGCGCACGAATACATCATTGATGAAAACCACAAACGCTGGCCGAAATAATTCGAGATAAATATTAGGTAATATTGATATTGATATTGATATTGACGAAAATGTTGCGAGTGCAGTTATTACGCGGCAATGAAAAATGACATGGCCGCGTAAATATTGTCTGGTAGCTTTACTTTATGTTTTTGAACTCACCGGTAAAGTTTGCATCGTATGTTTCGCCCTCAGACGACATAAGTACATACAGCACTTTCTTTTCGCTTTCGTTATTGACCGCAACGATGTAATAGCCATCGCCCTTTTTGTGCAGTTTAACATCTTTTGCCGGAACACTGTTCCAACTGGCAGGCAATTTCCCGAACCCAAGACCCCCATCTTTCACGCTCAACTTTGCAGCTACGTTTTTAGCGGCGGTGATAGCGGATTGCTCAGTCATCGGGCCGTGGTGATGGTCGTTATGCGCTGCAACGTGCTGGGTAGCGCTTAATAAACCTATTAAAAAAAGTGATGCTAATGTTTTCATGGTGTGTTTCCTCAATAGATAAACGATTAGGATTAATGGGAATGGCTGGCTTCGCCATCGTGTGAATGTGTGTTGGGTGTTTGTGGTGCTAATTTCTCTTCAGTTGCATCAAGTGCATCAACTGCATCAAGATTTATGCGTTTAGGATAATCCAATAAGGGGGATGATTCTTTCTTCATATCTTCATGGGCGTGATGATGGTCATCGGTATTTAAAGGGAAATCGTCGGGGAACTGCGTATGTTGATAACCGTGTAATTGCATTAATAGCAGCAACCCACCTGCGAACATCAACACTACGTTGGCAGCTTTACTAAATTTTAGGAATGAATTTGTTTTGCGCCAGCCAGAAAGCAGTAGCAACATAATACTCAACGCAACCACTTGTCCGATTTCAACGCCCACGTTAAAGGAGAGTATTTTCAGAACGAGCCCGTGCTCACCTAAAGGTAATTGCTGTAAGCGTGTTGATAATCCAAAACCATGAATAAGCCCGAATGCAAATATCATCCACGTAAGATTCGGTGAGCTCACTTGCAAATATTTCTTGAATCCATCCAGGTTGTCGAAGGCTTTGTAGCACACCGTCAACGCGATCACCGCATCAATCAAATAGTAATTGGCTTTGATGCCAAACAAGGTGGCAAAAACCAACGTGATTGAGTGACCAATAGTGAAGGCAGTAATAAATTTGAGTATGTCGTTGAAGCGCGTTAAAAAGAAAATAACACCGAACAAAAACAATAAATGATCATAGCCAGACAACATGTGCGTGGCACCCAAGCGCATATACTCAAGATAGCCTGCGTTGAGAATACGTGCTTGATCCTCTGCTGACATGCCGTGAGCAAATGCCATGGTGCTAAAGGCGGTAATAAAAAGGATGAATATAAATTTAAACATTATGTTCTCTATGGTTTTGTAGTCATTGGAAGTCATAAAAATTAAGCGTGAGTTTGTACCGTCTTGTCTTTATGCGGTTTGTCTTTGTGTAATAAGCGATACAATGCCGGTAACACAAATAGCGTTAGTAATGTCGATGAAAGAATTCCACCAATCACCACCGTTGCTAACGGCCGCTGAACTTCAGAGCCTATCCCGGTATTGAATGCCATAGGCACAAAGCCAAGACCTGCCACCAATGCCGTCATCAACACGGGGCGAAGGCGCGTCATTGCCCCTTGAGTGATAGCGTCATCAATATGCAGGCCGCGAAGTTGTAAATCGCGAATAAATGACACCATCACCAATCCGTTTAATACCGCAATGCCCGATAGTGCGATAAACCCAACGGCGGCAGAAATAGAAAATGGGATATCGCGAATCAATAATGCCAAGATGCCGCCGGTTAATGCCAGCGGAACACCAGAGAAAATAATCATGGCATCTTTCAGCGAACCTAGTGCCATAAACAGCAATACTATAATCAGTAGTAGCGTTATGGGGACAACCAGAGATAGCCGCTGGGATGCTGATTGTAATTGCTGATACGTGCCACCATATTCGATCCAATAGCCCGCAGGTAGCTCCACTTGAGCTTCAATTTCTGCACGGACATTATCGACAAAACTACCCAAATCTGTGCCGCGCACATTGGCGGTAACGACTATGCGGCGCTTACCATTTTCACGATAAACCTGGTTGTAGCCAATAGTTTTTTCAAACGTGACCAACTCACCTAAAGGGACATAAGAACCCTTCGCCAGCATAATAGGCATACTGGCCATTGCATCTATATCGGTGCGCAGGTTTTCAGGAAGGCGTACGACAATATCACTGCGTTTATCACCTTCATAAAATAGCGCAGCAACATGTCCACCAAACCCAGTGGCGAGCGTATCTTGTAGTTGATCCATCGTAACGCCATAGCGCGCCATGTTTTCAAGTTGCGGTTGGATTGTCAGAATTGGAAGCCCGGTAGCCTGTTCCACCGCAACATCAGCAGCACCCGGAACATTTTTAACCGCTTTTTCTATGGCTTCGCCAGCGGCGATAAGCGACTCAAAGTCATCGCCAAATACCTTGATGGCCAACTCGGCACGAACCCCTGCCAACAACTCATTAAAACGCATTTGAATCGGTTGCAAGAATTCATAACGATTACCGGGGATAGGCGTTACCAAGGCTTCGAGTTCAGCAACAATTTGAACTTTCGTTTTGCTGGGATCAGGCCATTCGCTGCGTGGCTTTAAAATAATAAAGTTGTCGGCAACGCTGGGCGGCATAGGGTCAGTAGCCACCTCAGCCGTTCCTATCTTGGCAAATATCCGCTCAACTTCCGGCATGGTTTTAATCTTGGCTTCAAGTTGTTCTTGGAACGCTAATGCCTGTGTGAGAGATGTGCCAGGAATGCGAAGCGCATGCATTGCGATATCGCCTTCATCTAAGTTAGGAATAAATTCACTACCCAAGCGTGTGGAAAGCAAACCACACACAACCACCAGTAATATTGCGCCACCCAATACAGGAACACGATGTTGCAGTGCTTTTTGCAATACCGGTTTATAAAAATCCACTGAACGCTGAACCACCCGATTGTGCTTTTCAACGAGCGGTTTTTTGAAGAGTAGCGCTACGGCCGCCGGCACAAAGGTAATTGATAGTAGCATTGCACTTACCAACGCAATGATGACGGTAATCGCCATTGGGTGAAACATTTTGCCTTCAACACCGGTGAGCGTAAAAATGGGTAAGTAGACCGCTGTAATAATAAAAACACCAAATAATGCAGGCCGCATAACTTCTTGTGTAGCCTCAAAAACAAGTGCTAAGCGTTCTTTCAAGTCGAGTTGTTGGCTACGATTCACTTCACCCAAACGTCGCATGCAGTTTTCAACAATGATGACCGCACCATCGACAATCAAACCGAAATCCAATGCGCCTAGACTCATTAAGTTAGCGCTCACACCGGTTTGTACCATGCCGGTAATTGTCATTAACATCGTGATAGGAATGACGGCAGCAGTGAGTAAGGCTGCACGGATATTGCCGAGCAATACAAACAAAACAACGATAACTAATAACGCGCCTTCCCACAGATTTTTTTGTACGGTAGAGAGCGTGTCATTCACCAAGCGCGTGCGATCATAAACGGCCGTTGCGGTAATGCCTGCGGGTAAGCTGCGCTGAATCTCTTGAAGTTTTTTACCCACATTCATGGCGACCGTGCGGCTATTTTCTCCGATTAGCATGAACACCGTACTCATCACGACTTGGCGACCATTTTGTGATGCGGCGCCCGTGCGTAACTCCAAACCTTCTTCGACGCTTGCGACATCTTTAACACGAACCGGAATACCTTTTTCTTCGTAGAGTAAGGTGTTTTCAATATCACTCAGTGTTTTTGCTTGGCCGGGCACGCGCAAAAGCCATTGCGCTCCGCTGTGTTCAATAAAGCCTGCACCGCGATTATTGTTACTGCGCTCCAATGTACTAATAACATCCGCTTGGCTAAGACGCAACGCTAAAAGTTTTTTAGGATCGAGCGCAACCAACACCTCACGTTTGTACCCGCCAATAGGATTTACTTCGACCACACCGGGAACCCGCAACAGTTGCGGGCGAATAATCCAATCGTGAACTGAACGCAAATCGGTGGGCGTTACGGGTGTTCCATTCGGATTAAGGGCACCGGGTTCGGCATCCACCGTAAACATAAAAATTTCACCAAGACCCGTCGAAACCGGCCCGAGTGTTGGCGTTAAACCTTTAGGTAAGCTGGCAGCCGCTGACATTAATCGTTCAGTGACTTGCTGACGCGCAAAATAAATATCGGTGCCGTCTTTAAAAATCAGTGTGATTTGTGAGAGACCATAACGAGACAGTGAGCGGGTATAACTCAACTGCGTTAATCCCGTCATAGCGTTTTCAAGTGCAAAGCTAACACGTTGTTCGACTTCCAGTGGCGTGTAGCCCGGCGCTTCGGTATTAATAACAACTTGTACATTGGTGATGTCTGGCACGGCATCAATCGGCAAGCGATTAAAATTCCATAGGCCCAAACCACAGACCAACAACACAATACCCAGCACCAAATTTCGACGCTGTAATGAAAATTGAATAATGGATTCCAACATAAGCAGTTCCTGTAAGGCTGGTTGTAAAGGTTTTAGCCTTAGTGATCGTGAGATGCGCCTGATTTTTCAATATCAGCTTTCACGACAAAGCTGTTTTCCGTCACATAGCGAGTACCGGGCTCCAAGCCGCCGAGAACTTCTACCCATTCGCCAGCCTCTTTCCCCAGCTCTAACATGCGAACTTCGTATTCATCGCCAACCTGCGCAAAAACCACCGTGAAATCGCGAAAGGCTTGCAGCCCAACACGCTTAACGGCCAAGGGAACTTTGTGTTCCGCTACTTTGATTTTTGCGCTGATGTGAGCACCAACAGGTAATTGCGCTTTTTCAAGCTTCACACGCGCTGTCACAGATTGATTGGGATTAACTTCATTGCCGAGATAATCCACCACGCCTGCAATTTCAGTATTTTGATAATTTACAGTGACGCTTGCACCGGCATTAACCTGCGCAATGTGCGATGGAAAAATCGCGAGATCCGCATAGGTTTTTGAATTGTCGATAATACGGAGCAAGGTCTTACCTTGAGATTGTTCGCTCACTTTAGCGTTTTGCATAGCCACAACACCGGCGATGGGCGCGTGCACGACCACGGATTTTAAGCTCTCATTACTTTCAACGGTGAAGAGTGCTTGGCCTTGATTGACACGGTCGCCCAGGCCCACGTGCACAGCCGTAATAAGACCATCAAAACGCGCACTGACGGAACGCTCTAAGCTCGGATCAGCAATGACGCTGCCATAAACATCAATCGTTTCTTCGAGTATCGCAGGGCCCGCTATTTCGCTTTTTATCTCTAAGGCTTCGGCCACTTTGGCTTCAATTTTTGTGCGACCTTCAAGACTTTCATAACTCCACTGATGCGATTTACCTTTATGGGTAGCGGTGATGTTTACAATAAAAGAATGCGGCTCAACAATGGTGGTCTTACTGCGTAAAAATTCACCGTCAGGAGCGAAGCTAATGGCATCCACTTTATTTCCAAAGCGAGTCAATTTAATTTTTAAATCCAATTCCTTTGGTGCTATGGGTTTGCCATTGTCGAATCCCCATGCACGAAATTCTGGTGGCACGCCGGTTTCAAAAATGGCGAGTTCCAAGGTGAATGATTTATCGTTAAGCAGGCGTCCATTATGAGTGCCTTTTTCCACGACGGGCGCTGCCG
>CAUOQW010000142.1:0-6235 GCA_963506825.1 uncultured Cellvibrio sp. | reverse complement strand
TTACATTATTGGGCTGCTCAATAACTACAGCGAGCGCAAACTCATCCCGGCATTGCTTTTCGCGGCAGTGCTTGGTTTGCTGGCCAATTGGATACGCATATTTATTCTTGTATTAATTGGCTATGAATCAAAAATGCAAAGCTCGCTCATGGCTAACCATGAATATTTTGGTTGGTTCGTATTTGGGGTTATGTGTCTTCCCGCGATTTATTGGGCTCCAGTAGCCACAGCAGCCCCCCTAACGCCGCAACCAATATCGCAGCCCCAACAATTCAAATTACTTGGAATTATTATTCCGTTGTGTCTCTTGGCGATAGGACCAGCATTAAACTTTTTTATTTCATCTACACCAAACTCCGGCGAATTTAAAAAAGTACTTTCAAATCAGATAGAAGTTATTTCTGAGAAAAGAATGCCGATGGACATTACGGTACCTGGTCATAGCTTTAGAGAAACCGGTCTATTTGAAGCTCAGAATGCGCAGGTTTTTGTACAAGTACACCAGTATCAGCGCACGACCTCAGCCGATAAACTCGTGCCCTATATTGCCAAACCTTACAACTCTGAAGAATGGATGATTACTGAGTCAAAAAATATAAATCTTGCAACGCATAAAGCAAAATTGATCACCTTTAAGCGCAAGGCGTCAGATTACAGGATAACCCAGCTGCAATGGTTTGAAGTCGGCAGCTATAAGGCAACATCTATAACAAGCGCCAAATTATTACAAATACCCGCACTGCTGAGCGACGCTAACAACTTTAAAATTGTTACACTCCAAAGCCCATGCGATAACGCAAACTGCACCCATGCAAGTGCAGCGCTAATAGACAATGCAACGGAAGTTTTTGCAAGTTCGCCAGCGCAATAGACATTGCCTAAAAACCCGAGAACATTGATGACAATTTTATTTTGGTTCAGCGCCCTACTAATTATCTACATCTATATTGGTTACCCAATTCTGCTTCGCTATTTACCTAAAAAAGCACTCATCTTCACAAGTACCTCAACTCTGCCCAAAGTGACTGTTTTGATTCCGGCTTTCAATGAAGCAAAAGTTATAGACGGTACCATTCGCAACAAACTAGAACAAAACTACCCCTCTGACCTAATTGAAATTATCGTTATCTCAGACGAATCAGAAGACGGAACCGATGATATCGTCATCCGAATATCCGCAACTGAAGCGCGCGTCCGGCTTATTCGTCAAAGTCCCCGTCAAGGTAAAACTGCTGGCTTAAACTTGGCTATGCAGCAGGCGCAAGGCGAAATTATTATTTTTTCAGATGCCAACAGCCATTACGAACAAAATGCTATTGCCAACTTGGTAGCCTGCTTTAGTGATCCGCAGGTGGGCTATGTCACAGGCAAAATGGTTTACGTAAATAGTGATGGCAGTCTTGTGGGCGATGGCTGCAGCGCCTATATGAAATATGAAAATCATATGCGCGCATTGGAAACACAAGTGGATTCAGTGGTAGGTGTAGATGGCGGCATTGATGCAATTCGTAAAGAACTTTACCAGCCGATGAATGCAGATCAATTACCTGACTTTGTTTTGCCGCTAAAAGTAGTAACCCAAGGCAAGCGTGTTATTTATTGCGAGTCAGCACTACTCAATGAAGAATCGCTGAGCAACTCCCAATCAGAATTTCGCATGCGTGTGCGCGTATCCTTGCGCGCCTACTGGGCAATGAAAGATATGAAGCATCTCTTCAACCCCTTTAACTATGGTTTATTCGCACTACAAATCACGTCCCATAAATTGCTACGCTATATAGCATTTATTCCTCTTCTACTTGCATTCGTAAGCAATGGCTTTATTACACACAATGCGTTTTATGCGCTGACATTTTTCATACAGATTATTTTTTACGGCAGCGCTGCATTTGTCTCGCTAAACGATGGTACCAAAAATCGCTGGCTGGGATTAGCTAACTATTTTTGCCTAATCAATCTAGCGTCTGCCATGGCCTTTATTAAATTCCTTAAAGGCGAAAAAATTGTTCTCTGGAAACCACGCGTTGGCTAATGCGCTTCTTGTCCAGCACCCTACGAATCCAAAAGGAGAATGTCGTTGAACTTGTTTGATAGATTACTCGGTAAACTTGCATATATAACATGGGACACCAAAGAAGGTGGCGTACGGCTGCAAGAATGCGAAAATCTCAAACAACAGCAATATTGGCCAAACGATAAGATTGCAAGTCTGCAAACTGAAAAGCTTAATCGGCTCATCACCCATGCGAATAAAACCAGCAAGTGGCACCAAAAAATTATTGCAGATACAGGTCTCAACCTTAATCAGCCGCTAACCCTGAATGATTTAAAACGTTTTCCCGTAACAACCAAAATTGATATTCGTGAAAACACCCAAGATTTTATCAGCAGCAAATACAACCCCGAAGTAATGCCAAAAGCCAAAACGGGCGGATCAACGGGGGTATCACTTAATTTATTTTTTGACGAGCACTGTCAAAAATTACGCAATGGTGCACAAATTTTTGCAGATTCTTTTAGTGGCTGGAAACCGGGAATTAGAATAGCAGCAGTGTGGGGCAATCCACCTGTAGCCAAAACACTAAAACAAAAAATTCGCGCCTTTTTATTAGATCGCATGATTTATTTAGACACTATGGATCTAAACCCAAGCTCCATGGGGCACTTTGTTGTGAAGTGGCGAAAATTCAAACCAGAAATGATTTTTGGCCACTCACACTCCATTTACATTTTCGCTAAATATGTCTGCGAACACAAAATAACTGATCTCCGCCCTAAAGGCATAGTCGCCACCTCCATGATGCTGCTCGATCACGAACGCGACATCATTGAAAGCGCCTTTCAATGCAAAGTCAGCAATCGGTATGGCTGCGAAGAAGTAGGACTTATTGCCGTAGAGTGCGAACAACACAAAGGCATGCACATCAATAGCTCTCACATTATTTTAGAGTGCCTTGATGAAAATAATCAGCCGGTTGCCTCCGGCCAAGCAGGAAAATTGGTAATTACGGATTTAAACAATTTCGGTATGCCACTAATTCGTTATCGTGTTGAAGATGTAGGCGTACTCAGCGACCGTAAATGCTCCTGCGGTAGAAATACGCCATTGCTTGAACGCCTTGAAGGCCGCGTTGCGGACTTTCTGAAAAAGCCTGATGGCGGCCAAGTTGCTGGCGTTTCTTTAGTTGAACGCACGCTTACTAAAATTCCGGGCATAGAGCAAATGCAATTAGTGCAAGAGCAACTCCATGAGATATTAATTAACCGCGTTAAGGGGCCAGAATATACCCCCAATACCGATGCTCAACTTATCGCCGAATTTAGAGAAGTGTTTGATACCAGCGTCAACTTAATCATTAATGATGTCGAAAAAATACCACAAGAAAAATCCGGTAAATACAGGTTTTCCATATGCAAGATTTAACACAACCGCTCGTCAGTGTCGTTATTGCTACCTACAATATGGGGCAATATTTACCTCAAGCAGTTGACTCTATTCTTCAACAAACATGGAAGAACCTTGAGGTCATAGTGGTCGATGACGGCTCAACAGACAATACTCCTGACGTTATGCTGAACTACAGCAACGATTCGCGAGTGAACTTCATACGCAATGAAAACCAAGGCCAACCCAAAGCCAAAAACTGCGGCATAAACAATACCAAGGGCAATTTTATTGCTTTTTGCGATGCTGATGATTTTTGGGAAGGAAATAAACTTGAGATACAAATGCCATTGTTTGCAAACCCAAGGGTGGGCGTTGTTTACAGCGAAGTAAGTTTTATTGATGAGCATAATCGTCGTTATAGCAAACAAGATCACGAAGTGCGTCACTCAGGCAAAATCACCAATCAAATGTTAATTGAAAACTTTGTTCCCTTTGGAACCTCCGTTATTCGTCGTAAGTGTATTGAACAAGATGGGATTTTTGATGAAGAGTTTCGCATGGGTATAGATTGGGATTTATGGCTACGCTATTCACTCAACTGGGAGTTTATGTACGCCCCAGAAAAAACCTATGTGTACCGAGTTTGGTCTGGTCAAATGTCTAACAACTATCGCGGCCGCTATGATCATGCCAAACGAATACTGACCAAGTTTGTTGATTTACATAGTCCACAATTGAATCCCGTATTTATTAAAAAAGCATGGGCTGATATGTATATTCGAGAAGCTGCTATCTATGCACGAAATGAAAGATTATTTCTCATGCCATTAAAAAACATAATACGCGGCATAGCTCTAGACCCATTGACCTTCTACGGCTGGAAAGCACTTATTAAACTACTGATCGGTAGATATTAACCATGTCTATCATCAAAAAAATATTGCTTCACATTATTGAGAGCTTGGGCGGCTTTCAGCTGTTACGACGCATTAAAAAAAATGACCCTGTTATTTTAATGTATCACCGCATTTTACAAGATGAGTTTATTAATGGCTTAGCACCTCAAGAATTTGAAAAGCAAATTGCCTATATCAGTAAACATTTTAATGTTGTATCTATTGAAGACTTGTTGCGTGATGTTAAAAGCAATAGTGTAAAACCTTATAGCCTCGCACTCACTTTTGATGATGGCCACTACGATTTTTATTCTGACGCTTGGCCAATACTGAAAAAATATAATCTCCCTGCAAGCCTCTATGTTACAACGGGGTTTGTCGATGGAACCACATGGCTATGGCCAGATTTATTGAAATATATTTTACTCAATAGCAACACAGCTATATTGAACGTTGAGAATTTGGGCGATATATCCACGCATCCTAAAGAACACCATATCAGCTGGCACAAATTGGGGGATCACTGCCTTACCCTTAACGCAGAAGCACGCAATACACTTTTATACAAACTTGCAGCAGATGCAAAAATTTTAATATCAGAAGCACCACAGCCGCCCTTTCACTCAGTGACTTGGCCACAACTTCAAGAAATGCATAAAGAAGGTTTGGTAGTAGGCAGCCACACAGTAACGCATCCCATTTTAAGTTCACTGTCCATAGAAAATCTACACTATGAACTCGCTACCTCTGCCCACGCTATTCAACAACATTTAGGAGCGGCTCCCGCGGGTATCTGCTACCCCAACGGCAGACCAGAAGATATTAGTGAGGATGTCATAAAAATAGCCGAACTCAAGGGATACACTTACGGCTTAATGGCACGAAGCTCAAAGTTCAATCCTACACGTCTCTTTAAAATAGGCAGAATCGCAGCTAATAAAGATTTTTTCTATTTCAAATGGACTCTGGCCAGACGTAAACAAGATAATCCCAATAGCTACATTCAATAAGCCATCAACTGATAAATACGAGCCATTAAACCAATGAATCGCTTCAGCACACAGAATCAACTTACTTTGCTATTTGTTGCACTGGCATTAGGTATTTCACTATTTTTTAAATTATCGCTTATTGGTATTGGCGCGCCCTATACCACTATTGATGACAACACATTATTTAATGGCGGATTTTTGGTCTGGTTCGGTGTAGCGCCACCGCAACGAATGTATCTTGAAAGCTGGCTGGCTGGAGCTACTTCAATTGCAACCTATATTTATCACCAAATTTCACTAGGCCAAACTTCACAATTAGGCCTTAATTTAGTTGCCGATGCATTTAGAGATTTTCAACACAACCCTAGCGATTACGTACTGCACTATCGCTACCTTATGTTGTGTTTTGATTTACTTACCGCTTACTTTATTTATCGCTTAACAAGCCTTGTTTTCGCCAAAGAACAAAAAACTTGGCTAGTAGCATTACCAGCCTGCATGTATTTACTCACGGCCAATACCCTCTGGTGTAACTTGGTTGCACGCCCAGATACCATGACGGCGTTTTTCTCTGTACTAGGTATATATACGTATTTTTTATCTCAGCAGGGAATAAAGGTCATACAACTTTATTTAGCTGCAATATTTTTAGGGTGTGCCACCGGCTTTAAATTGCATGCAGCTTTTTTTGTGGTAGCGATTGTTATAGATTTAATCCGCATTCATGGATTCGCAGCATTGCTTAACCGCGTATTACCGTTTGGAGTCATAGCTGTTTTTCTTTTCTGTGTAGCCGCTGGCTCACCGCTGTTTGACCCACTCCTCTACATAAAATTGCGCGCACTCAATGTTAAAGACGATGCATCGCCTTGGATACAACAAGGGGAACAGTTCTTAGTGATATTGCGTGCAACTGGGTGGGCCACTATTCCACTCTTATTAGCCGCCGTATTTTGAAT
>CAUOQW010000141.1:0-6322 GCA_963506825.1 uncultured Cellvibrio sp. | reverse complement strand
GATAATATGCCTGCAGATTTAAGCATTTGAGAAACACGCTTACATTGCGTTTCAAGTTCTCGTATTGCGGTCATACCTTTGCGACGTTGCAAGCCTACTGTCTGGCGACGATAAAAAACCAAGTAAACCTTTCGCTTCGATCCACCCCATGGGCGACCATTTAATGGATCTTTAAACAAGCCATTAGCTTGCGACATATCCATTACATGTTGCTGAAAAATATTAGTAACAAAGTGCTCAGTAAACGGCGTAATTTTGGCATCGCGCATACCATGAACTCGAATAGCATGAGCCATTAAGTCATTGGTTAAACCTCTGAACTCATTGTTATCGCACCAGCAATAAGTCGAAACAACCCATGGTGCTACCGCGTGCTCCTCAAAACTGCCTGTAATAAATGAACCAATACTGTCTCTAATCGCACTCAAGTGCGATTCGGAGCGCGCTTCGGTAGGGATAGGTTTTATTTCAAATACAGCCGCTACTGTTTTTGCATCTTCCATTAAAATTTTATTATCTTCGATAATATCGAGCCACGGCAGATAGCTTGTAATGGCCTTTTGCTTTTTGTAAGCAGGCTTTAAATCGTCGTCAGTGATTAATGTTTTTTTATCCAAGGGCGAACCTTTTATAAAAAAATCACTAAATATTTCTTTGATGCCCATCTGTATTACCTACTATGGTTTGCCGCTTGATTTAGGTTGTGCGGTTTTCTTTTCTTCTGGCATTTTTTCCGGTGGTACCACGCCAGGATGCTTAATTTTTGCCACAACCTCGTTAGGCATGGCGTAGTGCGCTCTTTCGTACATCGTAAATCGAGTCATATAAGCCGGTACCGCAGCGCCAGAAGCACCTACAACATGCGGCTTCACATACATGTACAACTCAGGATTTGGTAGTGCCGGAAATAGATGCTGAATTTGCGTGGCATGAGGCGGCAAGTTAGTAACATAATCCTCACCACTGATAGGCCGAGCACGTATATCCGCCTCGCGCTGTTTCAGCATTTCAATATTTCCACTACCCGCTTTTTCGTTGTATATCTGTTTCATATTTTTCTGGTCTTTAGGTACAACCTTGTCGATATGACTGGCACAACCAGAAAGACTAAAAACAACACACAAAGACACTAACTTAATCCATTGATGAACCATGTTGATTCCCCCCACCTAAGTAAACTAATTTGCGACTACCCGTGTTGTAATCGACATACAAATCGCGGGTAATATGAAGAGCGACATCTGCACCAGGATTTACAAAAATGACATCGAATGAATCGCGAGTGCGTGATTTATAAAAATCCATAACCGACTGAACGGAACCAGCAGCAGTCGCGTTGTTAGCGAATTTGATTTGGTCGCCAGTTACAGTGCTTTGAGAGCCGCCCAGAAGATTCGTGGTGTTAGTGGTTTCCGCATTAGCTTTTGCGTCGAAGTAAGCCTTGGCTGCACCGAGTACACCGATCGTGGCTAATTGTTGAGGTGCATCTGTAATACGCTTACCACCAATACACGGCACACCTTGTGGGTCACTGATATAGCCAATAGGATTTAAACCACCGCGACCACCACCTGACGAACTGGCCATTGGGTCTGTTTCGAGTTGCCCATCCTGTTTACCTTCAACTTCTATTTTGTCTTTGTTAGGAAGATGCTGAACGCGTCCATCGAGAAATGTAAACGTAGCCCCAGTAAGCTCAACTGACACACAACTTAAATTCCAATTGCCAGTTGCCACTCCTTCAAACACGATTCCTTTTAAACCAGGAATAGTCAGTCCATTGGTAGCAAGATTGTCATCGCCAAGAATAAACTTTACCGGAAATGGGTCTTGCACCCTCCCGCCAACCGGCACACGCCCAATCATTGCGGTCATTGCGGCGGCGTCCATTAAAGTTGAGCGCGCAGGTATGGTGTAGTGAGGCGTAATTACACCTTTTTTCTTTTTATCTTTAAATGCAGGCTTAGTCCCATCCTGCTCAGGCAAATGCTGCGAGGCTAGTCCATCCAAATTTTTCAGGGAGTTATTTATAGCGCCGCCAAACTCACTACCACTGGATGACGACAAGGGCTTTACCGCAACATAGCCTTGCAATAAGGTCGTTTGCGAAGGCGCTAAACCTTTACGGTCGCCCTTGGTCTTTCCGTCGATACCTAAATCTTCATTGGAAAAATCATAGCCATTGGCACTGGTTGTTTTTAAGCGTTCTTCTTGCGTAGAAAATTGTTGCGCCAAGTTTGCAAATGAACCCTTGATGGCATCAACCTCCGAAGCAACCTCATTCACACGCTCATCACCTTTTTGGCCTGCACCTATACGGCTTTCAGTTTTGGCCAATCGTTCGTTTAATGTTTTTATCGATTGTTCCAGCGTCATGTTTTTCTTTTCGGATGCTTCATATCTGACTTGAACATCTTTTAAAGATTCAGCAACCGTATCGCCAGCAACTTCTTTTACTTCTACTTGCTTTGGTTTGGCGGCCTCTTTGCCTTTTTTCACTTTCGTGTCAATTTGCTGAGTTGAAACTAATTGCCCATCTGTTTTCTTTGTTGAAGGATTATTAAATGCATTGATTCCTACAACTACAACACCCACCAGCAGAATAGCTACACCAAGCCACACTAATTTATTAGTACGCATAACTATCCTCCGTTAAGGCTTCGGCGAAGGGGTTTTCAGAAACAACGTAAATTGTTGTTCTATCCTCTAAAGTTCCTTTAGCGCCAATATAGAGATGCTGTGATGTAATGTGCGTGAAGTTTCCTCGAACGCGAGAGGCATCAAATTGGAAGCCAATTGGTGATTGATTGATGATTAGAATTGCAGTGATATAACGGCCAAATCCAGCCCATGAGCCAACAACACTCACAGAAACATGCTCTCCACGACCACTTTGCAACAAGGGAAACTCTTTACCGATAGCCAAGTAATTCACTTGATGAATTCGTGGATCTAAGGGTATCAACCTGCTAGGTGCATAAAGTGTTTGAGATGCATAGCGGGTTAATATAATTTCAGCCGGATCTTCTAATGCCTGAATGTCATCGTCGGAAGTAGAATCACTATTAGCGCTTGATGCGGGCACCTTTGGTTTGTTTGATTCGCTTACAGAAACACGCGCTGGGTCTTCAATTAAAACATCTTCCTTGAGTGCGTTTTTTTCGGCAGCTATATCAACAACGTATACTGTCCCGCCGTCTTTTGCAGTGGCAATAATTCTGGAACTAGTAAATTCTTCACTCGCTGTCCAATAGATCATTTTTGGGTTGGGCGCTAAAGATGTTAATTTTTCAGAAACGCCAAGCGGAACCTGTACCTGTACATCTGTAGGAAAAGTAACTCTAACCTCCTGACCAACCGGCAAGATTATCGTCATAGGCTTTTCATCCCATACACGGCGCACATCGGCAAAGCTGGCATTAGCAACAAATATCATCAATAAATTAATTGCATATAAATAAAGTTTGTTACGCATCTATTTCACCTCTTCCTGCACGCGCTCGGGCTGCGCAAAAAAACCATCTATAGCCATACCCATCTGATTGCAAGATCGCGTATCAGGGATAACTCGTAAGGGATAGCGAATCAAAATATCTTTAATCGGCTGCCCTTCAATTCGCTCATGGAGCTTCATAGTTAGTGTCACTTCGAAAGTGTTACCACCAATAGGTTTAACCATGTCATCACGAAAAACATCCTCAATGGAAAGACTTCTTACTCTTTCAAGCTCACCGGCAGCGGCCTTTTCCTTGTTATTTTTTTCTAACCACCGCATAAACGAAGGTGTAAAATAACAACCGTAAGATTTAATTTTTGCGGGGTAATCCTTACGCCCACTTTCAGGCCAGTCGTTCACTTCACGCCAAATATAGGCAGCGAACGCATAGGAGTTTGGCTCTAGCAATTCACCTGGCTTAATTTTCGCGCCTCGCGACAAATCAGGTGGGACATGAACAAAAAAATCATTTTGTTTGCTATATAAAATTCCCACCATTCCAAGCGCAACGATACTTACAATTACAAGCGCTATTCTTAGTGTCCAGATATGCGAATCTCTTGCGGTCAATGCATTACGCGGCTCACTCACCTTTGCGTGCTCCTCTTCCAAATCTTACACTTTCGTTTATGAGTTTTAAGCCAAAGAACCCACTGCTTAGCTTGTAAAGAAATAACTTTTCTTTCAGCCAAGTCTCATAATATTTATTGCGGATTGCGCAAAGATAATTCAAAAGACCATATGTAAGAGCGAGACTCAACATCAATCCAACAATCAATCCAATCATAATTTTCCCAAGTGCAATACCGCCTATTACTCCGATCGCGATGCCAGCGACAAACGAAATTAATGCTGAAGCTACAATTTCAGTGCCTGTACAATCCATAAAAACAATAGGCTCAGAGTTAACACTGTCCGCCAATCTTTCATCGCGCATCGATACAACCTCGCTACAATTAGTTCAAAAGACTACTTACCCATGTAGCAAGGGCGATAATTAAAATTACTACTACGGCGTTACCGGTAATTTCACCAATAACATCCCCCCATTTTCCTTCTTCATCTTTACGAACTTTGTTTACAGCCTTGACTGTGTTTTTAATGAAAACAGCACCAGCAATAAGAACAAAAATCCACAATGCCATTTTGAATGCATACTTAATAATGGCCACCACAATCTCGGTCGCAGTAGAGTCTGAGTCAACGCCAGCAATATCCACGCTGGGTAAATCAAAATCAGCTGCCATTGATGGTTCAGCAATCGCAAGAGCAATAAGAGCCACCGCACCTATTGCTCTTGGGTTTGCCGCAGCGCGCAAAGGCTGAGAAACATGTTTAATAATTTCTTTTAGATCTAGCATGGTCAACTCCTAGTTTGAGAAAATTATTCCGAAAATTAGCAAAATCACCAATCCTCGCATTAGCGTTGTAAAAAAATCACTTTTGTCAAAGTCGTTTTTGTCTCCAGTTCTGACATCATTCCATGCCGTCTGGATTATTTTTAATACTGCAAAACCTAAAATCCCAACAAGCAAAACCATCACAATCACATATACCGTATCTGGGGTGCCGCCAAATAAAGTGGTGAACTGCGATTTGGTTTGACTATTCATCTTTCGTCACCTTTGAATAGGTCGTATTGAGAGCACTAACAACACGAGGGGAGCGGGAAGGCTCCTTCACATGCTTCTCAATTGCGCGCTGCATTTCATCAAGATCCTTTTTCAATGCTGCATAATCAAATTGAACTCGCTGATCTTTATCAGTCGTAGCCTCAGCTTTCTCTGAGAGCGATTTTAAATTTTCGATTTCATTGGCTATGGATACCAAATATCTAGCCTCAGCCTCAGACTCTTGGCCGCTAGCATTTACCACGCATATATTTAGCGAAACACTTAATACAAATGCCACGCTTCTAGTTGTTAGAAATTTCATTGCGCTATTTCCTCACTTGTTATTAATACTGGATAAACTCTAAGCTCCAACGATTGCGCCAGCTCATCCAATGGAATAGCAGACAAAGAAAGTGGCTTAGCGAAATCCTGCAGTGACCTATACTCATTTTCACTTGTGATATTCGTTACAAAACCTCTTGCATTAATCTTGGACAAATACATTTTATTTTCACTAATCCAATCGCGTGAACGCTCATCGTTACCCACGACGAAAAACGGGTTGCGATTCAATAATTTATTTTCAAATCGTCTTGGTGCTGCAAGCACTCCTGAACGCATAGATGACTTAAGTGGAAAGCTTGCTGATATGGTTTTGCCAGGAGACTTAAGAGGTTGCCCCATGACCGAGTTAGTGATCGCCGCCTTATCTGGAACACCCGAAGGCTTTCCACCGTAATCCCGAATCACCAGCGGCTCTGCAAATGCGTTTACCGCAATTGAAATCAAAATGATAAATATTAATCGCACGCTAAATCGCCCCATAATTTGCACAGTTATCGCTTATTAATTTGCAACGTCTAAAAACATCTTCTCGGTAGCTTTTTGCTAGTACGTCATTACTTGGTGTGTGATACCGCCCAACTGCAACCCACCAGTTTCGTTTTGATTGCTTTAACGTCCATTGAAATTCTGTGGCAAGAATTCTTGCCGCATAATCCAAGTTAACGCCAGGCTCTAGGAGCTTTGTTTTATCTTCAAAATACTTACCGTGTGATGGCAAATAGATTTGTCCCAAACCTACTGCTATACGAGCTTTTTCATTTACAGCTAAGAATTGACGCAATGCGACGGAAGCCTGCTCTTTTGAGCCAAAGTAATAGGCTTTCAATTCGACATTTAAAACCCAAGGCCAAGGCAAATATTTGCGCTC
>CAUOQW010000140.1:0-6330 GCA_963506825.1 uncultured Cellvibrio sp. | reverse complement strand
ATTCATATCTCACCCTCAAAACCCATGATTGATAATTTACCATCACCGATAGTCTCTATAGGTGGGCGGGATTTACCCATGGGCGAGCATGGTGAAGTGGATATCACCCTTAAACCGGGTGACTCGATTAAATTCAGTTATGAAAATACGCTGATTAAATTGATTGCAGATCGCGATGTTGCGGGCGCAAAAAATAGCCCCGATGCTGGTGGAGGTCGAAATGATGCGCCTTAATCATTCGCATAAATTCGTCACGCTATTAATAATAAGTTTGTTAAGTGTTTCGTCTTTGGCTCAGTCGGTAGATCCGATTCAAACGCAATACAAAGGTGCCGATGCACTCGCGGTTGATAAGGCCAAAACTCTGCGCTTAGAGCGAAAATACGACGACTCTATAAACTTGTTATTGCCGCTGGCAAAACGCGAACCAGAATATTATCGCGCTATGTATCAACTGGCGTTGGCCTGCGCAGAGCGTGCGCAAAGTGCATCCAAGCAGCCAAAGGATATTGAAAATGCCGATAAATGGTTTCGTATGGCCATCGCTGAGAAAGAGCGTTTGAGTGCAGCGGGAAAACCTCTGAATGAGCACACTATTTATAATTCTTATGGATGGTTTCTGATGGAAGTTGGGCGCTTTAAAGATGCGGAAGCGAGTTTATTAAAAGGCCTTAAAGAGCTGGATAAGTTGCCCTCGGTGCAATCGCAACAGCGCGTGCTCAACAATTTGGCGATTGTGTATAAGCGGCAAGGGCGTTTTAACGAAGCGGCTGAGCTCTCCAAAAAAGCCATTGCTTTGGGCAGTGTCACAGCGCAAAAAAACTTTGTGGAAATTCAGCAAATGTCGAAGGGGAATATTCGAAAGCAGTAATATCTAGATCATACGGGCACTGACGCGCTGCTTATGAAATACCGCTCAGTAAGCGCGTGAGCGCACTCAAAATTCACAGCTTGTTATGGTAAGGTGTCGCCCGCTAACTTATCGAGATAAATTATGTTTGTGGGTTTTGATTACGGTACGTCTAACTGCGCTATGGCGCATGTATTTAATGGACAGGCGCGCCTTATTCCGTTGTACAACAACAATACCTTTGCGCCCTCTACGCTCTATGCGTTTGAGCGCGCATTTATTGCAGAAGCCATTTGGCAGCAATTGCCAGATGGAGAAAATAAATTGCTGTTTGCGCAAAGTCGCGCTGCACTCTTAAGCCAATCTCGCAATGGAAAAATTGAACACTCGCTGGCAAATGTATGTGAGGGTTTATTTTTTGGTGAAGAGGCCATCGAGCATTACATAGCTGCGCCCAGCGAAGGCTATTTTATTAAATCGCCAAAATCGTTTTTGGGTGCGAGTGGTTTGCGCCAGCAATCGGTCGATTTTTTTGAAGATGTTGTTGCGGCCATGATGCTCAATGTCAAAACTCGCGCCGAACAACATCTTGGTGAAATCATTACCCAGGCGGTGATCGGTCGTCCAGTAAATTTCCAAGGTATTAACGCGCAATACAGCAACCAACAGGCGCAAGAGATTTTAACCGCAGCGGGAAAACGTGTAGGTTTCAAAGACATAGAGTTTTTGTTTGAACCCCTAGCGGCGGGTTTTGATTTTGAAACGCGCCTTACGGAAAATAAGCGCGTGTTGGTGGTGGATATCGGTGGCGGTACTACAGACTGCTCTATGGTGTTGATGGGCCCCAAGCATATTCAGCAATTGAATCGCGAGCAGGATTTTTTAGGTCACACTGGTGAGCGAGTTGGCGGCAATGATTTTGATATCCAATTCGCGCAAAAATTATTAATGCCGGAGTTTGGCATCAACTCGACCTTAACAACGGACTTGCCCATGCCGGTAATGCCCTTTGTGAATGCTATGGCGATTAACGATATAGGCGCGCAAACCGATTTTTACGATATTAAAACCACACAGCTGCTAGAAAAATTACTGCGCGAAACCAGCGAGCCGCAACTCTTAAACCGCTTTATAAAAATGCGCAATGGTAAACACAATTTTGCCGTAGTGCGCGAAGCTGAAGGTGGGAAAATCGCACTTTCATCGCAAGCTGATTGCACCATTGATCTCGGTTTTATCGAAAAGAATCTGTTGCCTGTTTGCACTGCGCAGCAATTTGCTGAAGTCAGTATACAGTTGCTACAAAAAATATCCACACTCATTACCGAAGCGGTAGCACAAGCAAGCGCACAACCGGATATCGTTTATCTAACTGGCGGCAGCGCTAAATCGCCGTTGATACAAACCGTTATTCGCCAGTTGTTTGGCGAGCAAATTCCCATGGTAGATGGCGATCACTTCGGTAGCGTCGCGGCTGGCTTAGGTGTGTGGGCGGGGCGGGTGTTTAGGTAAATTGTTTTGTGATGTGAATTTAATTCGTACCGTTCACCTTGAGCTTGTCGAAGGGCGTAGTAAATCCTTCGACTGCTTCGCGCTCAGGATGAGCGGAATCTGGGGTAGATTTTTCCGGTATGAATAGTTGTGAGGTGATTGTGTTAAGTTGAACTTTTTTCTTCTGGTGTTGGCTTTTCCTGTTTGCCCCAGTGATACAGCTCTGGAAATAACCGCAACCAAATCCCAATCACCAGCAAAGTGCCAACACCACCCATCACCACTGCAGGTACAACACCCAGCCATTCCGCAGTAACGCCAGATTCAAATTCGCCGAGTTGGTTGGATGCACCAATAAAAATCGAATTCACTGCACCTACACGCCCGCGCATTTCATTGGGCGTTTGCAGTTGTACGAGGGTGGAGCGAATCACTACGCTCACCATATCGGCCGCGCCCATAATAATCAGCGCTAGCAGCGATAAGAAAAACCACTCCGACAATCCAAAGATGAGTGTGGTGATACCAAAAATCCCCACGCAGATAAACATGGTTCGCCCTGCATTTTTTTGTAGCGGATTGCGTGCTAAATAAATGGCCAAGATTAATGCGCCTATGGCGGGGCCAGCGCGCAAAAATCCTAAGCCTACTGCACCGACATGCAAGATTTGCTCTGCATAAATCGGTAGCAGTGCAGTGGCTCCGCCGAGCAGAACCGAAAATAAATCCAGCGAAATTGCGCCTAGTACGATTTTGCGTTGCCAAATAAATTGAATGCCCGCCGTTAATACTTGCCAAGTGACAGGTGCGTTGGGGCGAGCTTGTTCGGTAAATCGAATTGAAAAAATTTGGGTGAAGGCGATGATAAAAAGTAAACCGCTGGATGCGTAAACAAATGTCGTTCCCCCTAGAAATAATAAGCCGCCCAGTGCAGGCCCAGCGATAGTGGCGAACTGGCGCGATGCTGAACCGAGTGCAATAGCTTTGGGTAATAAATCCAAGCCGACTAAATTAGGTAAAAGCGCCTGTAGTGCAGGGCCTTGAAAGGCACGCACACTGCCAATGCAAATCGCACCCAAAAATATCCACTGCGCTGATGCAAAATTGAAAAGCACGCTCGCGCACAGTGTGAGTGAAATTATTGCTTCCAAGCATTGCGTAATCAAAATGATTTTGCGGCGGTTGTAGCGGTCTGCCACTTGGCCAACTACTAACACCAAAAACACTTGCGGTAAAAACAATACCAAGCCCAAGTAACCGAGGCTAAGTGCGCTGTGGGTGAGCGTATACAAATGCCAGCCTAAGGCCATCATCACAATTTGGTTGGCCATGAATGATAAAACTTGGCTATGCCAAAAGCGTTTGTAGTTGATGTTCTTGTTTAATTCTGGGTCGAGAAATTTCAAAACTGTAACCAAAGAATATTTACGGTAATAAAAAAGCCGCACTAGGTGCGGCTTTAGTAAATCATTAAACGTTAAACAAAAAGTGCATAACATCGCCATCTTTTACGATGTATTCTTTACCTTCTTTGCGCGATTTACCCGCAGTTTTTGCGCCTTGCTCGCCTTTGTATTGTACGAAGTCATCGTAAGCGATAGTTTCTGCGCGGATAAAACCTTTTTCAAAATCGGTGTGAATTACACCTGCTGCTTGGGGGGCAGTTGCGCCTACAGGGATTGTCCAAGCGCGCACTTCTTTTACACCTGCAGTGAAATAAGTCTGCAGGCCGAGCAACTGGTAACCGGCGCGAATTACGCGGTTTAAGCCGGGTTCTTCCATGCCCATTTCATCTAAGAATTCTTTTTTGTCATCGCCATCCAGCTCGGCGATGTCAGCTTCCAATTTGTTGCAAATGGGCACTACCACTGATTTTTCTTCTTCGGCGATTTTGCGCACCACATCCAAATGTGGATTATTTTCAAAACCATCTTCCGCCACGTTGGCGATGTACATGGTGGGTTTGAGTGTGAGCAAATTAATTTCTTTGAGAATGGCGATCTCTTCTTTATCGAGCGGGAAGGAGCGCAGGGGTTTGGCTTCGTTCAGGTGCGGTTGAATTTTTTCCAAAATCGCTTTCATTGCCATAGCATGTTTGTCTTGGCCTTTCGCCGCTTTCGCGTAGCGGTTTAAGGCTTTATCAACCGCTTCCAAATCAGCGAGGGCTAATTCGGTGTTGATGGTTTCAATATCGGCAGCGGGGTTAACACCGTTGGATACGTGGATAACATTGTCGTCATCAAAGCAGCGCACAACGTGGGCGATGGCATCAGTTTCGCGAATGTTGGCGAGGAACTTGTTGCCCAAACCTTCACCGCGCGATGCACCCGCCACAATACCGGCGATATCGATAAATTCCATAGTAGTGGCGACGATTTTTTCGGGTTTTACGATCTCGGCAAGTTTGTCCTGGCGTGGATCGGGTACGGTCACAATCCCGGCATTGGGTTCAATGGTGCAGAAGGGGAAGTTTTCAGCGCTGATACCGGCGTTGGTCAGTGCGTTGAAGAGTGTTGATTTGCCGACGTTGGGAAGGCCGACGATGCCGCAATTGAAACCCATGATGCTAATCCGCTGTGAAATATGAATGAGGCTAAAACGAAAGGGCGGGATTATACATGTTCGCGCCCGCTAAGACGAAGGCTGGCGAGCTTAATGGGTGGTTATTTCTTCGGCTCGGTATGTAAGTTTTTCATGGCCGTATTCCAGTCGCCTTTAACAGCTTCGGGCAGGCATTTGGTTGCGCGGTAAATAGCGTCTTCGATTAGCTCTTGTTCGGCTTGAGGGGCGCGTTTTAAGACATAGTTAGCAACCATAGGTGCAGAGCCGGGGTGACCGATACCAAGGCGCAAGCGCGGGAAATTCTGGTTGTTGCCGAGTGCACTAATAATATCGCGCAGGCCATTGTGGCCGCCGTGGCCGCCACCGTGTTTAAAGCGCGCTATACCGGGGGCGAGGTCGAGTTCGTCGTGTGCCACCAGAATGGAGGCGGGTTCAATTTTGAAGAAGTTGGCCATAGCACCAACCGCTTGGCCGCTGCGATTCATGTAGGTGGTGGGGATGAGCAAGCGCAAATCCTGACCTTGGTAGTTAATTCGTGCGGTAAGGCCAAAGTATTTGCTATCCGCAACCAAATTTATGCCCGCTTGGCGCGCCAGTTCGGCAACAAAGTCAGCGCCGGCGTTGTGGCGGGTGCGGTCATATTCTGCACCGGGGTTACCGAGGCCGACGATGAGTTGGATGTTTGGATTAGTCATCTTAGCAATCTCGCATTTTGATCAAAAACCGTGTCTTTGAAATATAAAAAAGGGGCAGAAGATATGTCTTCTGCCCCTTTTGCGCAACTATAAGAAATTGGCTGGTAAGGATTACTCAGCAGCAGTTTCTTCAACAGCGCCTTTAGGCTTAACGATGGTAGCAACAGCCAAATCGTGATCTGCGCCGTGAGCAAGGGCAACAGAAGTCACGCCGCTTGGCAATTTAAGATCAGAAATGTGGATGATGGTGCCGATTTCAGCGTTGCCCAAATCAACTTCGATGAATTCTGGCAAGTTGTGTGGCAAGCAAGAAACGTCGATTTGAGTAAGGTTGTGAACCACTTTACCGCCTTGGATTTTCACGCCTTTGCTGGTTGCTTCGTTGATGAAGTGCAGCGGTACGTGAGTGGTCAAACGGGTGTTACGATCAATACGCAGGAAGTCAGCGTGCAATACCACTGGTTTAGCTGGGTGACGTTGCAAATCTTTCAGGATCACATCTTGCGCTACGCCATCAACATTCAAGCTGATGATGTGAGAGTAAAACGCTTCGTGTTCCAAGTGCTTCAACAATTCATTGTGAGACACGCTTACGCTCAAAGGTGCAACAGTGCCACCGTACACAACACCAGGTACTTGGCCAGCCAAACGACGTAGGCGGCGGCTCGCACCTTTCCCTAAATCGTTACGGGCTGTTGCATCTAATTTAAAGTCTTCTTGAGACATGGGTAT
>CAUOQW010000139.1:0-6338 GCA_963506825.1 uncultured Cellvibrio sp. | reverse complement strand
TGTATCGCGGGTAATTGCCGCCGTTAAAGAAAAAATTACTGCCGTTAAAGGCGCTTTCCCTCCCGGGCTGGAATTGCAATTAGTGTACGACCGCTCGGATTTAATTGCCCAAGCGGTTCGCACCTTGCAGGAGAATTTGATTGAAGAAATCATACTGGTCTGCATTGTTATTCTCTTTTTCCTGTTTCATATCCGCAGTATTTTGGTGGTGGTGATTACGCTTCCTTTGTCGGTGCTATTATCGTTCATACCCATGTATTACTTTGATATTAGCCTTAACATTATGTCGCTCGGCGGCATTATTCTAGCTGTTGGCGATATTGTGGATGGCGTGGTGGTGTTTATTGAAAACACCCATACCAAAATTGCCAATTCCGATGGCAAAAAAGTGCGGCAGGAACTCGCGTTAGAGGCGTGCCGCGAGCTTGGGCCCGCCATATTTTCCGCGTTGCTCATTATCAGTATTTCGTTTTTACCGATTTTTGCCTTGCAGGCGCAAGAGGGAAAATTATTTCATCCACTCGCCTACACAAAAACGTTTGCGATGCTCGCGGCGGCGTTAGTCACTATCACTCTGGTACCCATTTTAATTGCGTTTTTTGTTAAGGGGAAAATCCGTAAAGCCAACGAAAACCCCTTAAATCGCTGGCTACAAGCGATCTACACCCCAGCCGTGAGCTGGTCTATTGCCCATGTTAAAACCGTGTTTGTGAGCACGGCGTTATTCATGGCGTTGTCTGCCGCGCTATTTTTGCGGTTGGGTTCTGAGTTTATGCCGCCGTTATGGGAGGGCGATTTGCTCTACATGCCCATCACCGTGCCCGGTATTTCGGTAACTGCCGCGCAGGATATTCTCACCCGACAAAACCTTGCGATTAAAGCCATCCCCGAAGTGGTTAGCTCATTCGGTAAAGCTGGGCGTTTTGAAACCGCGACTGATCCCGCACCCTTATCGATGTTTGAATACACCATTCGGTTAAAGCCACAAAAAGAGTGGCGGGACGGGCTAACGCCTGAAGCTTTAGTTCAGGAGCTTGATGCGGCAGTTGCGGTACCGGGTTTAAACCGCGCTTGGACCAAGCCTGTGCGTGGCCGCATTGATATGTTATCCACCGGAATTCGCACGCCCGTAGGCATTAAAATTTTTGGGCCAGATCTCACCACCATTGAGCATATTGGTCAGCAAATCGAACAGATATTAGCCAAGTTGCCCGGCACCCGCAGCGCCTATGCCGAACGGATTAACGGTGGAAATTACCTTGATTTTGTGGCCGATAAAGCTGCGCTGGCACGCTACGGTTTAACACTGGGCGATGTACAAATGGTTATTGAAACGGCGATTGGCGGCATGGACATTGCCGAAACCGTTGAGGGACGTGAACGCTATTCCATCAACGTGCGCTACCCAAGGGAGCTACGTGACAGCGTGGAAAAAATTGAACACATTCTGGTGGCAACACCAGCCGGAGCGCAGGTGCCTTTGGGGCAATTGGGTAAGCTGATTACCCGCACCGGGCCACCCATGGTGCTGGATGAAAACGGCTCACTTGCGGGTTATGTTTATATTGATCTGCTCAACCGCGACGCCGGTGGTTACGTTACCGACGCCAAAGCCGCCATCGCCAAGGCTGTACATATTCCGCCCGGATACTTCATCACCTGGACTGGCCAATATGAATACCTCGCGCGTATGCAAAAGCGCATGGCCATCGTCTTGCCCGTAACGCTCATTCTGGTATTCGCATTTCTGTATTTCAGTATGCAGTCAACCTCCAAGGCGCTCATTGTGATGCTCGCCGTGCCTTTATCTCTAAGTGGCGGCATCATCTTAATGTGGTTTTTAAACTACAACACCAGCGTGGCCGTGTGGGCGGGAGCCATCGCTTTGATTGGGGTAGCCGTGTCTACCACATCAATCATGATGGTATTTCTAGACCAGTCCTGGCAACGCTGGCAGGCGGAAGGTCGGCTCCTCACAGCCAGCGAGGGCCAGCTTGCTATTGTGGAAGGCGCTAAAAACAGTTTGCGTTCGGTGTTAATGGCAGTTGCCATGAATGTGTTCGGCCTTATGCCGGTCATGCTCGCCACCGGCATAGGCGCAGATGTTATGAAGACGCTGGCATCACCCATGTTCGGTGGATTGCTATCACTTATTTTTCTAACGCTTTTGGTGATTCCGTGCGTTTATCGCCTTGTCTATGGCCGCAACTTGCCTGCTGCTGAAAATACTGGAAAGCCAGTGCCGGTGCTAACACCATGACCTTGAAGAAATCCGCTAATAACCCTGAGTCCTCAGCTACGCCCGCATCACCGCCAGCAGCCCAAACTGCGAAAGCATTACGCTCGGTGGCTGCACCATGGCAAGTAGAAGCCGTCAGCCTATTCGAGCAATTGAGCAGTACGGAAAATGGTCTTTCCGCAGTTCAGGCTGCCGCGTTTTTAAGCTCCGAAGGCGCCAATACGCTGCAAGAAGGTGCACCCACAAGTGTGCTCAAGATTGTTGCTGCACAATTTAAAAGTGTCATTATTTGGGTGTTGCTGGGCGCGGCGGTTATTTCGGGTGTGCTGGGGGACATGATCGATTTTGTGGTCATTGTCGCGATCGTGGTGCTCAATGCAGTTATCGGTTTTTATCAGGAATACAGCGCCGAAAAATCCATTGCGGCGCTGAAAAACATGACCGCACCGCAAGCGAAAGTAAAACGCGATGGGCAAATAATTATCATCCCAGCAGCCGATATCGTGGTGGGCGATATCCTCGTGCTGGAAGCCGGCGATCTGGTAGCAGCGGATGCACGCCTACTGCAAGCGGCTTCCCTCAATATTACTGAATCGGCTTTAACCGGCGAATCAGAAGCGGTTGAGAAACAATCTAATACACTTCTAGCGGCTGATGCACCGCTCGGTGACCGCGACAACATGGTCTTCGCCGGTACCAGCGTGGCCAACGGTACTGCCATAGCGCTTGTAGTTGCTACCGCTATGAACACCGAGTTGGGTCACATTGCGCGTTTAATTGACGACGCCAGCAGCAGCGAAAGCACACCGTTACAACAAAAGCTGGATTCCTTTGGGCGCATATTGGTGTGGTTTTCGCTGGCGATCGTCACGCTCTTATTTATGCTGGGCTGGTGGCGTGGCAGCCCGCCGCTGGAACTGGTGATGTCCGCTGTCAGCCTCGCGGTTGCAGCCGTTCCCGAAGGTTTGCCGACCATCGTGACGGTAGCGCTGGCGCTCGGTGTTATGCGTATGTCGCGCCGTAGTGCACTTATCCGCAAACTGCCCGCAGTGGAAATCCTGGGTTCCACCTCCGTCATTTGTACTGATAAAACCGGCACGCTAACGGTCGGCCAAATGACAGTGCGTGCTTTATACGTGGCGGAGCAAAGCTTTACGGTCACTGGCGGAGGTTATGCACCTAAGGGTGAAATTTTGCTTAATAACAACCGGGTAAATGTGCCCGACACCGCCGCCTTGAACGAGCTTGCGAACCTATTATTCGGTTGTAATAACGCGCATTTAGTAGAAGAGGATGGCCAATGGAAAGTTATTGGCGACCCCACCGAAGGTGCGTTACTGGCGGCGGCTCATAAAGTGTTTAGCGAACAAGCCGGTCATGAACCTGCGAGCTTTGAGCAACGCTTTCCCAAACAGCATGAAATTCCCTTTGATTCAGATCGCAAGCGCAGCTGTATTATTCGTCGCTTGGAAGACGGCACTTTGCGCGCAATGGTCAATGGTGCGCCCGATGTGCTCCTGCAAGCCTGCACTCGGTTTTATACCTCCAGAGGCGTGCTGCCGCTTACAGACGCCGACCGCGCGCGCATCCAGGAGCAAAATACTGTCTTGGGGCGACAAGCCTTGCGCGTACTCGGTTCAGCCTATCGCGATTTAGGTCAACAATTGCCCGCCGATGTAACCGCAGGCGCGATAGAGCAGGATTTGGTGTTTGTCGGCTTGAGCGGCATGGTTGACCCACCGCGCGCCGAGGCCAAAGTCGCCGTGGCCAAATGCGTATCGGCGGGTATCCGCGTGGTCATGATCACGGGCGACCACCCGCACACGGCACTCGCTATTGCCCGCGATCTTGGCATTGCGACAGAAACTGACGTTGTGGTCGCAGGGTCCGAGTTGGATGGGATAAATGAAGAAGAGTTAGTGCGGCGAGTGCCCACCATCGCCGTGTATGCGCGCGTAACCGCTGCCCACAAACTGCGTATAGTGCGTGCGTGGAAAGCCAATGATGCGGTAGTGGCCATGACGGGCGATGGCGTAAACGACGCACCCGCTATTGAAGGTGCCGATATCGGCATTGCTATGGGGCGTTCTGGTACCGAAGTAACCAAGCAAGCTGCCGATATGGTTATCACTGACGATAACTTCGCCACCATAGTGGCGGCAGTTGAGGAAGGCCGCGGCATCTACAGCAACATCCGCAAAACCTTGCAGTACTTATTAGCGGGTAATACGGGTGAACTCTTGTTGATGACAGTGTGCGTCATCATGGGTTTACCCGCGCCACTCTTACCCATACATCTACTCTGGATTAACCTCGTTACCGATGGCCTACCAGCACTCTGCCTAGCAACAGACGCCATTGACCCTGATGTGATGAAGCAACGCCCGCGCCCGCGTGATGAGCACATTGTCGCGAATAATTTCTTAGGCGCCATGTTTCTGACCGGGCTGCTAACTGCGGGAGTTGCCTTTGCGGTGTACTTTTATAGCTTGCAAACCGGCAGCGAAGAGCTGGCACGTACTAAAGCTTTTGCCACACTTGTTTTTGCAGAATTGTTGCGCGCCTTTGGTGCCCGCAGTGAAACCAAGGCACTTTGGCGAATTCCTTTGCGCACTAATCTTATCTTGGCCGTTGTAGTATTTCTGGTAATTGGTTTACAGGTATGGGCGCATCACAATGCGACCTTAGCGTTGTTTTTAAAAACCACGTTCTTGTCGTTGGAAGATTGTGCATTGCTACTTGTGATAAGCACCATTCCTTCGCTGGTTTTGGAGCTTGTAAAGTTGTGGAAAAATCGCCGGAGTGAATTGCCACGTCACCAGGTAAGCGTGATATGAATAATTCAGAATCCGTCAATCACAAACAAGTAGGCATCAATAACGATCCCTATACCGATCCGGTATACGGCATAAAAATAACGGCGGATCAAACCAAGGAGAATAGTATGGGCGATGATTCTTACCCATTTCATCACCGCAGCGAGGTAGATGTTAATGCAGATGCACATCGCCTTTTTGTACATTTGGATGACCACCGTCGATTAAGTGCTCATATGGAGAAGCCATCATTAATGATGGCTGGTGCCACTATGCAAATGGAGATGGACGCACAGCAAGGACGAGCCATTGGCTCATTAATCCGTGTTACCGGACACGGGCTTGGTGTGAAATTATTTGTCGAAGAAGTGGTTACCGAGCGCGTTCCGTCATTGCGTAAAACTTTGGAAACTCGCGGCGAGCCGAAACTGCTAGTGATTGGTTCCTATCGTATGGGCTTTATCATTTCTCCACATGGGAATCGTTCACACCTTGTGGTGTTCATCGACTACCAAATTCCACCACGCGTCTTTGCGCATTTGCTTGGGCGCCTCTTTAGTAGAACCTACGCAGCATGGTGCACTCAACGCATGGCCAACGACGTGATGGCTGCATTTGCTGGGGTAATTACCTTATGAACCGTTCCCTAAATCTTGTCTCAAAATGGATTTTTGTGATATGCGGTTTTTGGTTGATTGGATTGGGCGGATATTTCATGTTCGCACGTCCGTCGCTGTTACCAGAAGATTTACGATATTTGGGGGAAAGTGCTGTTCAGGTTGAACTGCTCTTACCGCAGTTGATGCCATGGTTGCAAAATGTGTTCATGGTTATGGGTGGATTTATGGCAGGGTGTGGAGTCTTTACTATTTTTGTAGGTGTACGTGTTGTGCCGGAACTTGTTCGGGGAACAGGCACAGCATTATGTTGTGCAGGCTTCCTTACAGTGACAACAATGAGTTGGACTAACTTCCTGCTAAATTCAGATTTCAAATGGTTGCTATTGATACCAGCAATTGCCTGGTTACTTGGGTTTGTGTGTTATGTAATTAGCATCAACATCGGATCACTCCCGCAAAAATAGATATTCAATCTATTGTTTTTTTAGGCTCATCGAAACTCCTCTTTAACTGGGTAGGAAATATAATGAAATCTGTTTTACCGACACATCAAGGCACCTCCAGTCCTCACGAACTGCATGCTCATCCGATCGCTGAGACCGACAAACAACCTTATGTTGACCCCGTTTGCGGCATGAAAACAGCTGCTGACCCAGCCAATTC
>CAUOQW010000138.1:0-6348 GCA_963506825.1 uncultured Cellvibrio sp. | reverse complement strand
GCCGCTATTGTGTGCAAAGTATTTTCTCCGCAAGGTGTCTCGCTATTAAGGCGTAATATCTTTAATTTCTGCTGTACTGGCTTCATTGTTTATTTCTGAATTTGCCGTTAATAGTTACAGTTTTGGAGAATGTACCGGCAGCCAGCCTGCCATAGTGGGAAAGATACGCAAGAAATGAAAACTCACGGATACAAAAATCAACCGCCACCAATAGCCATGCTTGGCCACTCTCAAATTGATTGGTTTGCAATTAGATTTAGCGAGACTTTGTAAGTGTTCATAAAGATGCTGATTGAATACTTTGCTTTGAATAATTAAGTTGGCCTCCAGGTTGAGCGCCAAACTTAAGGGGTCTAGATTGCTAGAACCTACTGTGGCCCATTCATCATCTGCCAGTGCGACCTTGCCGTGTAAGGGGCGTTGACAGTATTCGTGAATAACAACACCGCTGCGTAAAAGATATTCGTACAGCAAACGCGTGCAGGCCGATACCCAAGGCATATCGGGCTGGCCTTGCAGAATCAAGGTAACGGCCACACCGCGTTTTGCCGCGCGGCGAAGCGCTCTTAATAATTTGTAGCCAGGGAGAAAATAAGCATTGGCAATCACTAATCGATGTTTTGCGTTATGAATGGCATGCATATAGTGCCGTTCAATATCTTTTTTATGCGCCAGATTATCGCGTACAGAAAATTGCATACGCGCATCGCCACTCGCGTTATATATAGCATTATTGACAGCAGTTACTGCGGTAGCGCGAGATTTTTGCTTTTTGGGATCAGCCCTATAATTCAAAAGTTGCCAACAGGCTTCATGTATTTTATTGACAATCGGCCCCCGTACTTGCACGGCATAATCTTGTTTTGCTTTAGCGCCAAAACTTAGTAGATGTTCACTGGAATAATTAATGCCCCCTACGAAAGCAACTTCAGCATCCACTACCACAATTTTTCGATGTAGCCGCCGAAACAAATTTAAGCGAGTGCCAAAAAGTTTAGTATGCGGGTCGAATACGTGAAGGTGCACTCCAGCATCTGTCATAGCCGCAATGAAACCCTCGCCTAAATTCGCGCTGCCATAATCATCCACGGTAACTTCCACATGGGCACCGCGCTGTGCTGCCTCAATAAGGGCTTTCTGCAAGGAAAAACCCACGCTATCTTCTTGCAAAATAAATGTTTCCAGCAGCACTTCACGCTTTGCATTTTCAATAGCATGAAATACTCGTGGAAAAAATTCCTCACCATTAATTAGCAGTTCAACGTAGTTGCCGTCGCACCAATCTTGTTCATTCATAATCTTATTTCCACGGTCAAGGGGATATGGTCCGACAAGTGAGACCATGGCCGTTGATGAAGAACTTGAGGGTGATGAGTAGTCGCATTGCGCACATAAATGCGATCCAAACTTAAAAATGGCCAGCGCGCGGGAAAACTTTTGGCAGGTGCGCCATATTCATGAACAAAGGCTTCAAGCAGGCCGTGGTCATTGAGAACAAAATCTGCCTGCTTGCGCCAATCATTAAAATCACCCGCCACTATGACGGGGGCATTCGCGGGTAGGTTGTCCAATAATTTTCCCAGCAAGGCAAGCTGTTTGCGCCGGTGAGATTCACGCAAGCCGAGGTGAACACAAATTGCGTGTACCTCTTGGTGGCCCGGTATTTTTAACACTGAATGCAACAAACCGCGCTGTTCAATAGTGCCTACAGATACATCAAGATTTTCGTGGCGAATAATGGGATATTTTGAAAGCAGGGCATTGCCGTGGTCGCCATCGGGGTAGACGGCGTTGCGGCCATAGGAAAAATCTGACCACATTCTATCGGCCAAAAATTCGTATTGCGATATGGGTGGCCAGTTCTCATAGCGACGCGGGTGAAGCCTGTGTTCACCTAGCACTTCTTGCAAAAACACTATGTCTGTTGATAAGCCGCGCACTGCATCGCGCAGCTCATGCAAAATAAAATTACGATTAAATGCACTAAACCCTTTGTGGGTATTAAGCGTTAAAATTTGCAGGCTATGAACTGGCTCAACATGATTTTTTTTATGCAACTCGCTCTCGCCGTGCGCATATTTATCATGGTCTTGGGAAATTATGTTTGGTGAAGTGATATCTGTTAATACAGTGTTGGTGGTTGATGTCATTGTGAAAATCCTTGCAGCAGCACGCACAGCGGAGCGACTTTATAATTTCGTTTCCACCTTGGGAATTGCTCTCTATAAAAAGCCGTCTTAAGTTTTCACGTAGATTTCAAAGGAGTTACCGACCAAAAATTAAGCCGTGGTCTAACTCTTGTGGAAAATACAGAATAGATAGTCAAATACAGTATGTATGTGCGGAAACTAACTTAGTTTTTATTACTAGCAAGAACACTGAATTTGGCTGGTTTTAGCGGCAGAAGAGAATGAATCATTCAAGATTGTTTATTAAGGTATTTGTCTAGTGGCTAGGAACAAAGGGTAATAATTTGTAGGGATTTATAAAAACAGCATGAGCAAATAAGCGTGATAGGTTAGGATCGCGCCCATAGTTCTTAGCCGAGTTTTAGGTATGAAGTCGTTTAATGGTTGTGCGAGTCTTTTTAGTGTTTTTGCCCTATCAATCCTTCCTGGATTTTCCTCTGCGCAAACGGGCATAGAGACTTTGGTGGTTACGGGTGAGCGTGTTAGCAATTATGCAGTAGGTGCGCAGTTGTTGGATGTAACCCAGCTTCAACCGGGCAGCCGTGCTGACGCCGCTGAACTCTTACAGGGTATAAACGGTGTACAGGCGGATAGCCGTTCAAATTACGCACAAGACACCCGCATTACCCTGCGTGGTTTTGGCGCTCGCTCGGCCTTTGGGGTGCGCGGTTTGGATCTGCAAATTGACGGTATTCCGCTCAGTATGCCCGATGGCCAAGGTCAGTTTTCCGGCGCGGTCTTGGATGGGGTAAGTCAAATCAGTGTGCTGACTGGGCCGGTCGCGGCACTTTATGGCAATGGTGCTGGCGGAGTGATTAATCTGCAAACCTCTGCGCCAAAAGTTAATCGAGTTGCTGTGGATACAACTGCCGATGAAGATGGTCTTGCGCGGCATCATGTTTTAGGTGAATTCCGCGATGCCAATTTAGGTGTGCGCATTCAAGCGAGTAAGCTCAATGCTGATGGTAATCGCCCTCATGCCAGTGCCGAGCGCGAGCAATTGGGCGCGCAGGTTTACTACACCTTGGATAACGGTGTGCAAGCGCAATATCGTTTTGATAAAGAAGACACACCGCTGCTGCAAGACCCGCTGGGTTTAACCCAAGCGCAATGGCTGGCTGATCCTTATCAAATTAATAGCAGTGCGGAATTTTTTAATACGCGCAAATCCATTTCGCATCAACAACACGCATTTAGTGTAAGCCAAACTAAAGGTGACGAGCGCTGGCAAATTGCGCTCTGGCAGGGCGAGCGTGAAATTCAACAATTTCTTGCGCAGCGCGGCGATGCCTTAGCAAACTCTGGTGGTGTAGTGGATTTAAGTCGCCAATTTAGCGGCGGCAATGGCAACTACACTTGGGATTTTAGTTTTGCCAAGCAAGCGTTGAGTTTCACACTGGGTGGCGAATGGTCGGCCATGAACGATACGCGCAAAGGTTATGTGAATAATTCCGGCATTGCGGGTGATTTGCGCCGCAATGAACTCGGCCAAGCGGATAACCGCGATGCTTACGCGCTCTTGCAATGGCAAGCTACTCCGCAGTGGCAATGGTTGTTAGGTGCGCGCCAATCGCATATCGCTTTATCGGTGGATGATTATTTTATTATTCCTACTAAAAATGCGGATGACAGCGGCGATAAAACCTTTAATCGCAGTTCGCAAACCCTATCAACACGCTATCAAATTAATACTGACTTTTCTGTGCATGCAGCTATAGGTAATGGCTTTGAAACGCCAACGCTCACCGAAATGGCTTATACCAATGGTGATAAAGGTTTCAATAATAGTTTGGATGCCGCCGCAAATCGCCAGCAAGAAATTGGCGTGGATTATCAACATAACGATATCAGCTTGACGTTGACGGCCTTCAATATTGAAACCCGCGATGAGTTGGTGGTGGATCAATCCATTAATGGCCGCACGACTTATGTGAATGCAGCGGGCACTGAGCGCAAAGGTGTTGAGTTTAATGGTACCTATCAATTAACTGAATATTTGGATGTACGCATTGCGCTGAATTATCTGGATGCAACTTATACGCAAGGTCAATTTAAATCGCTGCAGTTGCCGGGTATCGCAAAACTCAATCACTACGCACAACTTAATTGGTCGCCATTTGCGAATGAGTTGTTGAAGTTTGGTTTGAGCACGGTTCACCGCGCGCAGGTGGCTGCTAGCGATAACAACCAAATTAAAGCGCCAGCTTATGATACGTTGGACTTTTCTGCATCGGGCAGAATAGATTTTGGTGTGCAGGCAGATTGGTGGATAAAACTCGCCAACCTTACGGATGAAACCTATGTAGGCTCGGTGATTGTGAACCAAACTAATGGCCGCAGTTTTGAGTCTGCCAGTGGTAGAAATTTAGTGGCGGGTGTTAGGTTTGAGCTTTAAATAATGGAAAACGTTAGTAGGGGTTTTATATACCAATAAGCGCGTAGCAAAGAATACTATTCAATTCAAAACACGCCGTGAATACATCCCTGTAGGCTCGGACGCGGCATCCATGCCGCATACGGTTTCGAATTAAACAGTATTCTTTGCTTTCGAGTTCGTCAGTGAGAAAATTTTTTAGTGAATAGCTATTTAACATCCCCACAATTTTTAGCGAGCCTGCCGCAATATCCATTAACGGAATTACGCGATGATTTTTTTCGCGCAATTCACAAAGGGACGCTATTGCTAGAAGCAGAACCGGGCGCAGGGAAATCTACACTTGCGCCGCTATGGATGCTGCATAAAATTGCCACCGACCAAAAAATAATTCTGGTCCAGCCGCGTGTTTTAGCCGTGCAATCGCTCGCGCAGCGGTTGGCAGAATTAATTGGTGATGAGGTGGGCAAAACCGTAGGCTATCAAGTGCCCTACGATAATTGCGTGAGCGATGCAACGCGCTTGCTTGTTATGACGCCGGGTATTTTGCTGCAACATTTATTACAAGATCCAGCGTTGGATAATGTTGCCTGCGTTATCTTGGATGAAATTCACGAGCGCTCGGTTAATCAAGATACCGCTTGGGCGTGGCTGCAAGAGGTGCAGATTCTGCGTGATGATTTGCAAATAATTTTAATGAGCACAACGCCAGACCCACAATTGCAACAGCAAATGCCGCAGCGTTTATTTGCACCGGGGCGCTGTTTTCCTGTGACCACGAATTTTCTGCCCGCCAAAACCAATACGCCTTACCCCGAAAAAATTGAAGACCATGTGCTGCGTGCGTTGGCATCGCACTCCGAATGGCAAGCGACCACCACGCTGGTTTTTTTAGCGGGTTGGAGTGAAATTGAAAAATGTGCGCAGGCCATTCACGAGCGCTATCCCAATCAAGCTGTGTTTCGTTTACATAGCCGTGTGCCGCCAACGGAGCAAAAGCGCGCGCTAAATCCGGCATCGGGTGCACGGATTATTTTCTCTACCAATATTGCAGAAACATCGTTGACGATTGCGGATGTCACGCTCGTTATTGATTCCGGTTTAGTGCGTCGCCCCGATTACGAACAGCGCACGGGTTTAACGCGTTTGCGTTTGTCGCGCATTAGCCAAGCCAGTGCAGACCAGCGCCGTGGTCGTGCAGGTCGTGTGCAAGCGGGGCATTGCATTCGCTTGTGGTCACAAGATCAGCCATTGGCCGCTGCGGATTTACCAGAAATTCGCGCTACCGATTATTTACCGCTGGCGTTGCGCTTGGCACATTGGGGTAGTCCTGCGGATGCGTTGGATTGGTTAGAAGCGCCAAACAAACTCGCCATAAATTTTGCGCAACAACAATTGCAACAAATGAACTTGTTGGATGCCACCGGAAAAATTACCGCTGCGGGTGAAACAGTGAGTGCGCTGGGTACGCATCCGCGTATTGCCGCATTTTTATTAGTGCAGGAAAAAGTGATTACCGAGGCTGAAATGCTCTTGGCCTTAGCGTTGCATTTTGATATCACGACAGAAATAGATCTTGATGATGTGTTGCAACTAGCGGCGCAAGAGTTACAGCGCAATCGCCAATGGCAACAGCAGCAAAAGCGTTGGCTGCAAAAGCTACAACTAAGAATTGAAAAAGCCGACATCATCAATGCGAATCGCTTGGCGCGTGCTTACAGTGATCGTATTGGTTATTTGCAGGATTCTGGGCGCTATAGGTTGAACTCAGGCATTAGTGTGGTC
>CAUOQW010000137.1:0-6353 GCA_963506825.1 uncultured Cellvibrio sp. | reverse complement strand
GTCATTCCAAAGCAACGATTTCCGCTACGTTTTATTCATTCTGGATAGCAGCAATTATGTAGCTCTCACCTATGAAGGTGGTGCCACCTTTGAGTATGGCAAATACACGTGGAATAAAACATCTAACGTACTGAGCGTTACGAGAGCTCAGCTTGCGGGAACAGCTCCCATTAAAACTCCGTTTGTAAGCGGCAGTATGCTGAGTATAAGCGGTGACACCATTAGCCTTATGGGTGGCCACGGCAACCTTGAGTTAAGCAAGCTAACCAGCACAACCAACCCCCTTATTGGCGGTTGGATTAGCGGTAGCGGGAATAATCAGAGTGTATTTGCATATACAGATACTCATTACTTCCATGGGCAAAATGGAACCCCACAGGGAAGCGGGACACCTGGTGCAGAGTACGGCACTTATAGCAACAGTGGGGCTGGGTTCAGAGTAACAACTTTAGCTGACACCAATTTACAGTGGGGCGCTTCGCACCCTTGCAATATTGTTGATACACATATTGGGCAAAGTGCGAACGATTATAGCTGCATGACTAATGGAGAAAAGGACAGCGTTACAGTGAACGGCAATATCCTTGATGGCTACAGCGCAGCGAACGCCATTGCCAATCAAAAAAATAAGTGGCCCCGCAACAATGAGCCAGAGCATTATTATTTAAATCGAGTAATGAAAAATGATTCAATTATTTTTGGCTTGCCGAACCCCTTAACCGGCAGCTGGACATTGAATGGCGACACCTTTATTTTCACCGGTGACAATCAATTCACACACGTTAAGGCGTTTGGCATTGACCCCAATTGCGGAACCGGGATTGCAACAGGCACCTACACATGGGATGCAACAACATTCGCATTTAATGTAAATTTATCCTCAGACTCTACCGCGATAGAAGAGGGCGATAGTTGTTCTGTAGGAGGCTTATCCAAACTTATATTAAGTGGTAATACGCTTACTCTAGTTTCTGATAGTGAATATGTTTTCACTAAAAACACCAGCACGAGTGCGGGTCTTGTTGGAACTTGGTCTATAAAAACAGCTACTGGATACGCAACTTTAGTTTTCACCGATACCGCCTATTTTCTATCGGACTATGATTCCAGTGAAAATGATGATGCGCCACTATATGGCAGTGAAAGTGGCACTTATGCCTATTCATCAGGGACAGCAAAGTTCACAGTCCTCGTCGATAAAAATGGTACACGGGGCTTTAGCGATAATAGTAATAGTAGTACTCCGTGGGCAATTGGATTTTCCGCCGATGGTGACAGTTTTACCATTGGCGATGGCTTTGTGGCTAAACGCCTAAAGTAAAGCGCTTAACCATTAACACCCGTACAAAAACGGCGCACTCAGTTGCGCCGTTTTTTGTTGGTTAAATTTCACATTTAAAAGCTTGATCAAAATACTTATTTAATTTTCACCATCACATCTTCACGCAATCGAATATCCGCACTGGATGCCCCAACTTGTAGTTGATATTTACCAGCATCCACCACGTAAGCCTTTTTCTCTGCATCGTAAATCGTGAAATCTTTATCAGGCCTTACACTGAACTTAAGCTCGCGTGTTTCACCTGCTGGGATATGCACACGCTCAACTCCACGTAATTCTTTTTGCGCACGTTCTTGTTTCGGTTTGAGGGGTGCCACATACAACTGCACGACTTCATCGCCTGCAATTTTTCCGGTGTTTTTTACTTTTACCGATACTTCTATAGTTTGATTTTCCTTAATATTTTTATGGCTCACTTTTAATGAAGAATACGCAAATTGGGTGTACGACAAGCCATAACCAAACGGATACAAAGGTTCGCCAGTAAAATAACGATAGGTGCGATTTTTCATGGAGTAATCGTCAAACGCTGGCAACTTTTCGTTCGCTTTATAGAAAGTAACGGGTAAACGACCGGCCGGATTTTCTTTGCCAAATAAAACATCCGCAACTGCATCACCACCGCGCTGACCGGGGTACCACGAAAGTAAAATAGCCGGTAGATTTTGTTGCGCCCAATCGACAGCTAACGCAGAGCCACCGGTCAATACCAACACAATCGGTTTACCCGTTGCATGAAGTTTTTCTAACATCGCCTGCTGAATTTGTGGCAGGCGAGTGTCGGTGCGATCACCACCGGCAAAACCGGGGTAAATCACTTTCATTTCTTCGCCCTCTACATCGCCCGTTAAACCGCCTACAAAAATAATCACATCGGCAGCTTGTGCTATTTCCAACGCCTCATCTGAGGTAGGTTTTGCACCGGGCATACGCCACGACAAACGCACTTCTGCATCACGCGTACCTTCAAAATATTCAAACTTAATGGAATATTTTTTATTAGCCTCTAAATCTATGACAACTGACTGACTTTGTAAGCGATCTGTAGCTGCCCAAGAATCCAACACTTTTTTGCCATCAATAAATAAACGAAAGCCATCATTCGCTCCCACATTTAATTCATAACGGCCAGACACTGGCGGCAATAATTGCCCAGTCCAACGCACACTAAATTCATCTTTTCCCATAATGTTTGCAGCCAGCTCACCGCGCGCAATCAAGTTATCGGCAGGCGAGCCTCTATCCCAACGGAAACCCACTCGTGAGTCCACGCGTGTAAATACGGGCGCACCTGCCAACTCTTGCCCACGAAAATATTCACCTTTCAAACCTTGTTCGGTTGATTGCGCATTCGGGCGTAAATATTGCGCATCAATAAGCGGCGCGGCGCGGGGGTCTTCACGGCCTTCCACCAAATCTACACCGCGCGCGTAAGTCACTTGTGTACCGGCTGGCGCTACCGCTTTAATACCTTGCAATATAGTGACGGGATTTGCGGGCGTGCCGTAGTAGTTGCCCAAAAGCGACATAATTTCATCGGCGGTTGGGCCTATTACCGCGATTTTTTTGATGCTGCTGTTGAGTGGCAATAGCTGATTATTTTTCAATAAGACTAAAGATTTTTGCGCAGCACGATGTGCAACTAGATCGTGTGCAGGCGCTTGATTTACAGAATAAGGAATTCTCGCCCAACTCACTTTATCCGCCGAATCAAACATGCCGAGTTGAAAACGCGTGAGCATTAAACGCGTTAATGATTTATCAATTTCTGCCTCAGTAATTAAACCTTGTTTGACCGCAGCGGTTAGCGCTTTATAGGTTTTACCGCAGTTGAGATCATCCCCCGTTTTAACGGCAAGTGCAGCAGCCTCTTCAGCCGTGGCGACAATTTTGTGGTACTTGAAAATATCCTCCACTGAATCGCAATCAGACACTACATAACCTTTAAAGCCCCACTCCTTACGTAAAATCTGTTCAAGCAAACGCTCACTGGCTGAAGCCGATTCCCCATTTACGCGGTTGTAAGCCCCCATTACTGACACAACGCCAGCGTCTTGCACTAGTGCGCGAAACGCAGGTAAATAAGTTTCATAAAGATCGCGCTCACTGGGGTAAACATCAAAGTAGTGACGATCTGCTTCTGGCCCAGAATGTACGGCAAAATGTTTGGCGGTGGCATCGAGTTTGCGATAAGTGCCATCGCTCTGCTGCAAACCTTTTACAAACTCTACGCCCATGAGCGATGTTAAAAATGGATCTTCACCATAGGTTTCTTGCCCACGCCCCCAACGTGGATCGCGAAAAATATTGACGTTGGGCGACCAGAAAGTAAGGCCCTGATAGCGCGCATGAGAACCCTGCCGCACAAAATTATGATGCTTGGCGCGACCTTCATCACTAATCACTTGGGCTACATCGCGCATCACATTTTTATCAAAACTTGCCGCCAAACCAATCGCCTGCGGAAATACAGTTGCAGCTCCCGCACGCGCTACACCGTGCAGTGCTTCGTTCCACCATTCATAGGCGGGAACACCCAAGCGCGAAATCGCAGGTGCCTCATTTAGCATTTGCGATACTTTTTCTTCCAGCGTCATACGCGCCACCAAATCTTTGGCGCGTTCATCAAAACTCAAACTGGTGTTTTGATAGGGCAATGGCTCGGCAGCGAGCGTCCCCCAAGAGATTAGCGCGATGAGCCCCGCAAGCCGAATAATGTTTCGCATAAATTACCCCATAGGTTGTTAGCATTAAGCAGGAATGGTCACACAAGCGCATACTTGTACACAAGATGATAAACAATAAAATACTTAGCTTTGCACAAACTAAACGCCTGCTAGCGCGTAAATTTGAACTATAACTAGTTAACTACCCACCGTTCTAAACTTGATCATTCTTCCCAGAAGGCATCAGGGTAATAGAGGAATCATTCGTGTTAGACAGTTCGCCATCGCCCACTGATGCCGAGGTCGTACTAGGCTCTGTAAAACGAAAAATTAGCAAGCGCCTTACACAAGTGCTACGCGCCACTCAGTGCGCGCTCGTCTTAGTCGCCATCAATACAATGTTTATGGGCAGATTGGAAGATAGCGTCATTTTATTGAGCACTACGGGGTTTTTGTTCTCGGTAGACTGGGCGATTTATAAAAAGAATATTTCACTCGCCTCCAGTATTTTATTAATCACACTCACCATTATGCTGTCGTATCTCGCATGGATTGGTAGCGGCATTCGCGATAGCGCCATGATTGGTTATTGCGGCGTGTTAATTTTTGCGGCCATGTTAGGTAACAAACGTCTCTTGGCTGGCTTAATGGCGCTGATGATTGCTATGTGTGTGCTTATTATTTATAGCAACACCAGTGGTTGGCATATCAACACCGTTGAACCTACCAATAAGTTTACGGGGGCGATAGTTATTATTGTGCTCAGTGTGATTGGTTTTAGTGTGTGGCTGATGGCACATGATTACCGCACTGCACTGGATGAAATCGCGCACGAAAATTCATTGGTACATGACGCCAAATTAAAAATTGAACACATGGCAATGCACGATCAACTCACCGCATTGCCCAACCGCAATATGGCGCGTCACAGATTTCAAGAATCCTATAGTGTGGCGCAGGCAAAAAGCCAACCCTTAGCTATTATTTTTATTGATTTGGACAATTTAAAACCCATCAACGATTCACTCGGTCACCAAGCAGGCGACGCTATTTTAAAAGAAGTTTCGCAGCGCTTAAATCAAATCGCCAATCACCAACATATTGTGTGCCGTTATGGTGGCGATGAATTTATTATGATATTGCAAGATATTCACAGTGCAGAAGATGCCTCTGCGATTGCAATGATTATTCTGCACACTATATCGCAAACCTTTTTTATTAAAAACATCGAAATCAATTGCACCTGTTCTATCGGCATAGCCATGGCACCACGTGACGGCAATGATCTGGATACCCTGATTAAAAAAGCCGATATAGCCATGTACCAATCAAAAGATTCGGGGCGCAACAGCTTTCGCTTTTTTGATGTCGCCAACAGCCACAACATGTTTGAACATTTAAATTTAGCATCTAGCATGCGCAAAGCCTTGGCCGAAAAACAATTTCTACTGTACTACCAACCTAAAATTAATTTACATGACCATTCTTTATTTGGCTTTGAAGCCTTAATTCGCTGGCAACATCCACAATATGGTTTTATTTCACCGGAAACATTTATTTCTTTGGCGGAGTCTTCTGGCGTAATTGTTCAACTTGGCGAGTGGGTGATTAATGAAGCTTGCCAACAAGGTCGACGTTGGCTCGATAAAGGCTTCAAGGATTTTTCTATCGCCGTTAACGTTTCGTCGATTCAATTTAAACGTGGCAATATTGATAGCGTAGTCATGAATGCGCTGGAAAAAAGTAACTTCCCCGCACAAATGCTGGAGATGGAATTAACCGAATCACTTTTGATTGACGACACCGAACGCCTCGCCAGTACACTCTCTAATCTGCGCAGTATGGGCTTGCATTTATCAATAGATGATTTTGGAACAGGTTATTCCAATCTTGGTTATTTAAAAAAATTCGAAGTGGAATATTTAAAGATAGATCAATCTTTCGTGCGCCGCATGGAGCAAAACCCGGAAGATGCCCTTATCGTTAAAGCCATTATCCAACTCGCCACCAGCTTAGATATTGAGACCATTGCAGAAGGCGTAGAAACCGAATCTGCCGCGAATATTCTGCGCGAACTCGGCTGCAAAATGGCACAGGGTTATTTGTGGTCACGCCCATTACCAGCGCGCGAAATTGAACACTTTTGGTGTGAGTGGTGTTTGTTGGAACTGCCTTAAAGACTGCGGATATAACCCAACTTCAAACCTGATGAAATTAGCTCCGCCACTTTCAGCAACTCTTCAGTCGCTTCGGCTTGGGATAAGGGGCATGGGCTTTGGTCGATATAGGGCGAGGTGAGCGCGGCTATAGCAATACCGTTATCTAGAATCGGCACCGCCAAATCG
>CAUOQW010000136.1:0-6363 GCA_963506825.1 uncultured Cellvibrio sp. | reverse complement strand
GGCTTGCCGGTATCGTCGTAAACGCCGCAGGAAGTTTCGGATACCCAGTGCTCAGTGCCGTCGCGATGAGTGATGCGGTATTCGCAATGCAGCGAGTGCTTGTTGGTCAATGCATCATTCAACTGTGTGCCGATTCGCTCCATGTCGTCGGGGTGGATCGCATCGCCCAGATGAATTCGATCCGCCATAAAATCTTCTGCGCTCCAGCCCGTTACGCGCTGTACTGCATCGCTGATAAAAATGGTACGCCAAGGCGGCGCCAGCTCACAACGGAAAGTGATGCCGGGCATATTGCTGATCAGGCTGCGGTATTGCTGCTCCCGCTCGCGCAAACGCGATTCGCTGCCTTGGAGTTGGTTGTAAAGTTGGCGGTAGCGCAACAGCAGATTGCCCGCTAGGGCGAATACGCTCAGGGCTATAGTAGTTGCAGTGATAACCGTGGCGAGAAAGATATGGTTTTCAGTGGTATCCAAGGTGTTATTCGCCACCCCGATAAAGCGCGCGGCTTTCATGCCGGTGTAGTGCATGCCGGCAATCGCAAATCCCATTACCGTACTGGCCAGCAGATTTTTTTGCAGCAAGCTTAACCAGCGCTGCTCGCGCAATCCAAAGCGAATCCATAAGGCTAATATTGCGAGTAACACAGCGACAAGAATGGAAATGCCGAACCACCAGGGGTCGTATTTGAGTGTCATATCCATATGCATGGCGGCCATACCGGAGTAGTGCATGGTGCCAATGCCCGCACCCACCAATACACCACCGATCAATAAGCGCTTGCTGCTAATCGCTTCGCTCGACAGCAGTTGCAGCGCAATCCAGGATGCAAATACCGAGGGTGCCATTGAGCCGAGTGTGATCAGCGGGTCGTAATGCACATGATCGCCAATGCGGAACGCGAGCATGCCAATAAAATGCATGGACCAAATGCCGCCGCCCATCGCCAGCGAACCCGTGAGCAAAGCAACTTGGGCGTGTAAGTCTTTAGGCGCGCGCTTCGCCATGGCAGCAATTTGCAAGCCGATATAGGACGAACCTATGGCAATTAGAATGGATAGCGACACCAGCCACGGGTTGTAAGTACCCTGTAGCAGTGTGGCTGGGTCGGGGTCTATAACAAAGAGATTTAACATTCAGGGGGCAGCAGCTAAAGGATTGATCATATATATGATATTGAGACTAGTAGACGACTATTGGCTCGTCCATTCCATTAGCTGTGCTTCGGCGCCATTTTTACCGCTTGCATGTGTATGGTGATCATGCGCCCTGATATCATTCCGTCGGCATCTGGGGGCTCCCTTTTTATTCGCCTAAATAATTTTTATGGAAAATTTTATGAACCTGTTTGGTAAAAAATATGTGCATTTATTGTTGCTGGGAGCAATGGCCGCGAGTGCAAATGCATTTGCGGTTATTTCGGGGAAAGATACTCCAACAGATAATTCAGTTGTGGCGGAACAAAAAGCGACCTCATTATTAGATCGTTCTGTCTCCAAACCTGTACTAAAAGCTAATTCTTGCGGGGAGCCTATTTATCCCGCGCTATCCAAGCGCAATAACGAAGAAGGGCGAGTGGGGGTGCAGTTGTGGATTAATGAATCTGGAAATGTAGTGACCGCCAAGGTTGCTGTATCGTCTGGTTTCCCCTCGTTGGATGAAGGCGCAATTGCATTTTTATCGCGTTGCAAATTTGAACCTGCAATGAAAGACGGTGTTCCTGTCGCTGTGTGGTTTCCGCTTTACCATCGCTGGGCACTGGCAGATAGCCCAGACGAAAAACCGGTTCAACGCGGTGACTACAACTTTGAAGATAAAACCCAAGCGCCGTCTTTTATGAGTTACCTAAAAGAGAGTTGCAGCAGTTATGTTTCCAGTTTTAATAACAACGAAACTGAAGATTATGAAAAAATGGGCGTTAAGAAAATTTCTGAAGCTGATGTGTGTGTCTGTGCAGAAGCACGCATTAAAACAGATAAGTATTTGAATCCCTTTGCCGCCGAAAATGAGCCCGATGTAGAAATCACAATGAATGTAGATATCTTCAGGGTATATACCGCTCGCAGAACAACTGCCATTCTGCTGGAATGCACGGCTAAAACAATTGATACATCAATTAGCAAACTTGATCCGCGCAAAGTAAAGCAGTAAAAAGTAAAACAATAAATACGTGATAAATAACAAGTGAAAAACGGGGCAGTGATTGCCCCGTTTTTATTGGCGAGAAAATTATTTTTCTCGGGTACAGAATCTGTCTTTTTTATACCGCAATCTTCCTGTTTGCCATTTCCCGTCAATCGGTTTGATCCTATTTATCTGCTTTTAATCTTGAGCGTTTTATCAAGTGATGTAATGCTCTGTAAATATGGGTAAAAGTTAACCATTGAGCGATCTATTTACCCAACAATCGAAATCCCCCTGACGTGGCGCTTTGGGTTCTCTGATTGCGTAGTAAATTCAATTAAGAGCAGTCCGATGTGAATTGGGTTTTCACCTAAGCATAATAAGAGGATTATATGAAGATAAAAATAGCAACATTCGGCGTGATAGGTGCGATAGCAATGAATTATTCAATTTCGGTTTTAGCTGAGCCAATCGGGCAGTTTTCCGGGCATGCAGATATAGGTGCGGTAAAGCATGCAGGTGCTGTAGTTTATGACGTGACAGAGCAGAAGTATAAAATCAGCAGTTCGGGTAAAAATATGTGGGCTGGTGAAGACGAACTTCATTATCTCTATAACCAAATGTCAGGCGATTTCATTGTGAGCGCGCAAGTTGTCTTCGAAGGTGCAGGCGTTGATCCGCATAGAAAAGTAGGTTGGAATGTACGCACGGCTTTAGATACTGCATCTCCAAATGTTAATGCTGCGGTGCATGGTGATGGCTTAACGTCGTTGCAATTCCGTGAAAAATCAGGTGGTGACACTGAGCAATACCCGCTGCAAATAAAAGCACCGGATGTGATTCAATTAGAACGTCGTGGTGATGTATATATTTTTAGTGCGGCAAAAAAAGGCGAGCCCTTTCAGGTGACATCGGTATCGCATACCAAGCTCGGTGAAAAAGTTTACGTGGGCTTGGCGATGTGCTCGCACAATGCAGATGTGGTGGAAACCGCTACATTTTCCAATGTGCGCATTACTATTCCCGCAGCAAAAGATTTTAAGCCTTATAAAGATTACATTGGCAGCAATTTAGAAATTCTGGATTTAAAAACCGGAAATAGCCGCATTGTGTTCCGCTCACCAGATTCTATTCAAGCGCCTAATTGGACATTGGATGGAAAATCGCTCATTTATAACTCAAAAGGTTTTCTGTACAACTTTGATATCGTAAGTGGTAAGCCCAGCGTGATTGAAACCGTTTTTGCAAACCAGAATAATAACGACCATGTTTTATCGTGGGATGGAAAACAAATTGGCATAAGCCATCATGTCGCCAGCGACAGCGGTAATTCAACACTGTACACCTTGCCTATAACTGGCAGTAAAAAGCCGGTGCAAATTAATGCAACGGGTGCTGGCCATTCTTACTTGCATGGTTTTTCTCCGGATAATAAAAAATTAATATTTACTGGGCAGCGCAATAATGCCTTTAATATTTTTACAATTGATATAAAAACTAAAAAGGAAACGCAGTTAACAACATCGCCTGCATTGGATGATGGTGCTGAGTACGCACCTGATGGTAAAACCATTTATTTTAACTCCAACCGTACTGGGCTAATGCAATTGTGGAAGATGAACGCAGATGGCAGCCAGCAAGAGCAGCTAACGTTTGATAATCACAATAACTGGTTTCCGCATGTTTCGCCGGACGGTAAAAAAATTGTGTTTTTGTCTTACATGACCGATATAGATCCCAATGAGCACCCGTTTTATCGCCATGTGTATTTGCGTGAAATGCCTATTGATGGCGGTGAAGCAAAAATCATCGCTTATGTTTACGGCGGGCAGGGCACAATTAATGTTCCAAGTTGGTCGCCGGATGGTTCTAAAATTGCGTTTGTGAGTAATACACAGATGTGATTTTGCGTGAAAGGTCGCAGTACTTGAAGGGCGCAAGTGATTGCGCCCTTTTTTATTGGCAATTAGTTCTTTGCAGGTTGCGGGCTATTTTGTGGCGGCTTGAACTCTGGTGGTTTGATGTTGCTACAGTCTTCCGGTGCGTTAATATTTCCTTCCAGTGCTTTTATAACGTTTTTAATGCGTTGGATGTTGCCGTAGGTATCGATAATGATCAAAGTGTTAGCACTTTCGAACGCTGAAAGATGAGCATATCGCGGAACCAGCGGCCTTACTGCAGCTAAAACTCGGGCTACGCAAGCTTTTTCTGTTTTTAAATAATCTGTTACAACCTCATCCTCAAAGTAGGTTTTTCCTTTTTCTACAATGGGAATTGTTAAGTTTCGTGCTTCATCAATTGGAATAATTTGGATATAGTCCTTGGATTTATACGCAGTAAATCCATTTATTTTGAGTTGTGTTAAAAGTTGCCCGTAGTTTAGTGGTTCATTACTGATGTTAGCGTGAATTTTTTTGTCAGCTTCATACTGCCCAATTAATACTTTTATTTTTAAGTCTTTTTCTGCGCGCGCTGCAAAGTCGCTCAATGTGGTAGTTGATTCTGACTGTTTCCCCGTTTCGCTGATTGCTATGGATTGAACAGTAGCTTCTGCTTTGGGTTGTGCTGGTTGCGCAAATGACGTTATTGCCGTCGCGGTTAAAATAATGCCAAACAACATTGTATTTTTTATATTCATAGTCGTGAAATCCTTAATCATGTTTAGGCGCTCTTTAAGTTCAGTGTGATTTTCCAAAATGCCGAGCGTGGTTAGCGCTTTGGGTGACGTGCGGGGTATTTCGCTAATTTCTATCAGTGTGGCTCCATAACTTTTGCGTTGCGATTTATCAAGGTGGTTAAGCACCAATGCATCGCACGCCATTTCCATATCCATTCTCATGCGTTTGCACGCGAACCAAACTGCTGGGTTAAACCAATGTAAGATATTGATTAAGCAGGCGAGCCAATTAAAAAATATATCCTGCCTTTTTATATGCCCAAGCTCGTGCAGTAATACATGTTTGAGTGTTGCTGGCGTGAGTTGTTGTTCAATATTTTCCGGCAATATCACGGCGGGTTTTAGCCACCCTAGCGTGATTGGACTTTGTAGCTTCTGTGTGCTTAAGAGCTGAATTGGGTGGTTGAGCCCCAGCTCGCGCTTGCATGAATCGAAGAGTGCAATAACATCGGGTGATGCTGCCGAAGCCTGTGTTTTTATGCGGTGGAAATAGCGTGCCCGCGCAAGGGTTAAACTGAAAAATACGATTGCGCCACACAGCCAAAAAATTGCCAATGTAATAGGGTAGTGTTGGGTTGTTGCTACCCACGTGCTATTCCAAAACGTTTTTTTGTCTTGCGGGATTAGGTCATCTTGGTGGCCAATATTGTTGGTTGTGGCTATTCCCTGCTCACTAACCACGGGTGTACTTGGACTGCTGACATTTGTTGCGCTTTGCGCAGAATCTACACTCGCGGTTACATAATCGATGGCCGAAAAACTGCCAAGATTAATATTCCATCCGAAGGGGATGCTTAGGCTTAACAGTACGCTTAACCACAATAGATGACGCGCTGCTGCCGATAATTGTTTGCGAAAAAATCGCTGCACGAATAATACAAAGACAATAAGTGGGATAGTTTTTAACGAGGCAATTACCACCCACTCAGCACTGTTCATTAATATTAGTAGGGGCTCTGAATTCAGCATTATTTTATGCTCCCATCATGTTCATCACCATCGTTGAGTAGCTTTAATAGCGCCTGTTTTTCTTCGGGGGTGAGTTTTTGTTTGCGCGAGAAGTGCGCAACCATCGGCGTTAAGGCGCCATCGAATACGCGCTGAAGAAAAGATTGCGTTGCCTGCGATTCACACTCCTCGCGGCTATAGCGCGGTTGGTAATGCTGCACGCCGTTTTGCACGGTGTAACTGACAATTCCCTTTTTATCCAAGCGTATCAACATAGTGCGAACCGTCTTGGGGTGCCACTGGGTGATTTGCTGCGCGTGTTCGGCAATTTCGTTCACTGAGGCGGGCGCTCGCTCCCAGAGTATTTTCATCAAATCCCATTCGCTGTCGGACAGTTGTAAATCTGTGCTCATGGCATATCTCCGTGTGATTTTGGCTTACACTTGTAAGTTGCGTGTAGCTTACAAGTGTAAGTTATGGTTTGCAAGTATTTGACGTGAATGTGTCAACCAATCCACTTCGTTTGCGTTAAAGGAATATCTCCAACAACAAACGAGGCTAGGGCGATGCGTAATAAATCAATAGTGACTACTTGGGTGCAGGCGGCGGTGTGCTTG
>CAUOQW010000135.1:0-6364 GCA_963506825.1 uncultured Cellvibrio sp. | reverse complement strand
TACGGGAACTGGTCGTTGCAAGTTCGCCCCAATGCTAAGGGGGTCGTCTTCGACAATATTCATGGCAGCGTAAAAGGTGTGACGGTCGGCGGCTTTGATGACAAGGTGGGCGGCGCCAAAATGGAGTGGCAAGTGACTGATTCGGTAGCGAGCACACATTTTGTTGGTGCGTTGTCTGCCAGCAATGTTTCCGATGTGCTGCGTGAATGGCAAAAGCCGGACATGCTAGAAAGCCAGTCGGCGCGCTTCAAAGTGGATGCCATGTGGGCGGGTGATCCGCAGGATTTCGCCCTGAAAAAAATGGCGGGTAGCATCGATATCTGGCTGGAAAAAGGCCGCTTTAAAAATAACCCCAGCCCCGGTAGCGACGGTCTTTTACGCTTAATGGCCATTCTTAATTTTGATTCGCTTGCGCGTCGCCTACGGCTGGATTTCTCGGATCTCTACAAAAGCGGTTTGGCTTACGATGAAATCAGTGGCAAGGCCAGTTTCGTGCCGGGCACTATGACCTTTACTGAACCGCTTTCCGTTAAAACGCCTTCCAGCCGATTACAAATGGCAGGAAAGTTAGATTTAGAAAACGAAAAAATAGATGCACGCTTAATCGCAACCTTGCCAGTGGTGGGCAGCTATACCTTCTTTACTGCATTGGTGACTGGCCTACCCGCAGCGGCGGGTATCTATTTCGCTAGCAAGCTCTTTAAAAAGCAGGTAGATCGCGCCACCAGTATCAGTTACAGCATTCGCGGTGATTGGAGCGAGCCCAAAATGAATTTTGACCGCTTGTTTGAAAGTGAGGAAGAATTAATTAAAAGCGTAAATACAGAAGAAAAACCAGCAAAAAATAGAAGACGAAAAACTAAAAAATAAATCCTTCGACTGTTGCTCGCTCAGGATGAGCGGGATAATCATGAAATTAAACAGTGGATTCACCTTATAAATTTCCGCTCGTCCTGAGCGCGAAGCAGTCGAAGGGCTCGTTCAACCTTAATTAATTTGAAAATAAAAATAAAAACGGCGACTCTTAGGTCGCCGTTTTTATTTCTGGAATAGAGTCTTAATCTTGCAGCTCTAACTGTTCACGAATAAATGCAAACAATTTGCGTGAGCTTTTAGGGGGTAGGTTTTCATCGCGTTCTTTTTGCGCGCTGCGCACTAGTTGTTTCAGGTGCTGCACATCAATACCCGGGCAGTTGGTAACCAAGGTTTGGAAGATCTGCTTGTCGCCTGCAATCAACATATCGCGGAAGCGCTCAACTTGGTGTTGGCGATTGATATATTGATCGCTGCGCGCCTGCACCTTATCAACGGCAGCTTGAATTTCTTCGTGATTGGTTTCGCGCATGATTTTACCAATCAATTGCAAATGGCGACGGCGCGCTTCGCGGTGTGGCATTTTGCGCGCTTGATGAATGGCATCGAGCAGCTTTTCTTCGGCGGGAATCATGGCTAACTGTTTATCATTAAAGTCGATAAGCAGTTCGCCCAATTTTTGCAGCGCGGTCATTTCGCGCTTTGCTTGCGATTTGCTGCGAATGTAATCGTCGGGGTTAATGTCGTCGTATTTGTAAACCATAGTATTGCCTAAACGCTAGTGTTGCCGTAATGACTGAAGTTGCCGAAATTACTTAGTACAGGAGTGGATCAAAAAAGGGCGCACAGGGTAGGTGAACTGGGTCTAAATAACAATCTTTGTTTTAAAGCGGAGAGTGGCCGCTGTAATGAAAGCAGCTTACTCATCTTCCTCAAAACGGTTGTTGATCAGTGTGCGAATGGTGTCCATCGCCTGAACTTCATCGTCACCTTCAGTGGAAACCTCTAGATTGGTGCCTTGGGTTGCGGCCAGAAGCATCAAGGACATAACGCTTTTGGCATCTACCCAACTGCCATTGGTACGTGCTTGGGTACGGCAGCCAAATTGTGCCGATAGGGTGGCAAACTTAGCCGCAGCACGGGCGTGTAAGCCGCGTTTGTTAATGATGGTAATAGTTTCAGTCAGCATAAGTTAGTTTTTCTTGTGTTTATGGATATCGCGGTGTCTGACTTGAACATCGCTATATTGGTCGTTGAAATGGGCTTTCAATCGCTCGCTTAAATAGACAGAGCGATGCTGGCCACCCGTACAACCTACCGCAATTGTAATGTAGCTGCGGTTGTTGGCTTGGTAGCGTGGTAGCCAGCGAGTCATGTACTGTTCTATATCTTGATACATCTCATTGACGGCATCTTCCGCCTCCAGGAAATCAATAACATCCTTATCTTTGCCAGTCAGGGGGCGCAGATTAGGTTTCCAGTGAGGGTTGGGCAGGCAGCGTGCATCAAATACTAAGTCAGCGTTAACCGGAATGCCGTGTTTGAAACCAAAGGATTCAAACAATATCGCCATAGTGGTCAGGCTTCTGCCCACTACGCGCTCTTTCACCAAGTCGCGCAACTCGTGCAGCGTTAAGTGGCTGGTATCAATAATTTGATCCGCGGTATCGCGAATCGGTTCCAATAATTCCTGCTCGTTGCTAATGGCTTCGGCTAAATTGGTGTGCTTGTCGCTGAGCGGGTGCTTGCGGCGCGTCTCGCTAAAGCGCTGAATCAATACCGATGATTGTGAATCTAAAAAAATTACCGTAAACGGCAAATGCGCTTCTTTAAGCGTACTGATCATTTGCGGAAAAATCTGCAAATCCTTCCACGCATTGCGCACATCTATGCCTATCGCAAATTTGTGCTGATCGTCTTTATGAATTTCAATTTGTGCCACTAATGCAGGCAATAAACTTACGGGCAAATTATCAATACAGTTGTAGCCCACGTCTTCCAATACATGGAGCGCGGTACTTTTACCTGAGCCGGATAGCCCGCTCACAATGACTAATTGCATAAGCATTTTTCCCTGTAAGAATTCACGCTACTTGAGCACAACAAGGGTACATCTGGTTAATTGACAGCAGCGTCGTACAACGCGGCATTCGTATCGGCGGTGCGCAGGCGATTGCGAAATTCGCTGCGTGTTAATGCGCTGGCGAGCGCGGCTAAATTTTTTAAGTGGTCATCGTGCGCTTCTTCGGGCACGAGCATGGCAAATAAAATATCGACGGGTTGGGCGTCGATTGCATCAAATTCTATGGGTTGGCGGAGGGTAATCAGCGCGCCGATTGCATCTGCACCAACGTTGCCTGCGCTTAAGCTGACACGGCAGTGCGGAATCGCGATGCCGTGCCCAATGCCTGTTGACCCCAAGCGTTCGCGCGCCAGAAACCGACGCAATAAATCATCGGTATCAAGATTGGGAATATCTTGCGCGATGGTTTGCGCTAATAATTCCAGCGCGCTTCTTTTGCCGCTGGCTTCAAGGCTGCTGCGAGTGCGCTCAGGGGTTAACAGTGATTGTATTTGCATAGTGGTTGGTTGCACTTTTTACCTGGTTTAGGCAGCGCCTAGCGATGGCTGCGCATCTTTTCTTTGTGTTTAATTAGCTGACGGTCAAGCTTGTCGGCCAGTGAGTCTATAGCTGCATATAAATCTGCGTCAGTCGCGTCGGCAAAAATATCTTTACCGCTAACATGCAAGGTGGCTTCCGCTTTTTGCTCAAGTTTATCAACCGAGAGAATGACATGGGTATTGGTTATGCGGTCGTGGTGATGGTTTAAGCGTTCCAGCTTGCTGATCACATACTCTCTCATTGAATCGGTAACTTCTACGTGGTGGCCACTGACATTTATTTGCATAGATACTTCCTCGGTGGTTTGCGTGAATGCCAATTACATTCACAAAATATTTTGCTTTTTAAAGTGTTTTGCGCTCATTGGATGGCGGAATATTGAGCGATTCGCGATATTTGGCAATGGTACGGCGCGCCACTTGAATACCTTGCTCGCCGAGCAAATCAGTAATCTTGCTATCGCTTAAAGGCTTTTTGGGGTTCTCTGCGTTCACGAGCTTTTTAATCAGCGCGCGAATCGCAGTCGATGAACATTCGCCGCCAGAATCGGTACTTACATGGCTGGAGAAAAAATACTTCAGCTCAAAAATGCCCTGCGGTGTATGCATAAATTTTTGGGTAGTAACACGTGAAATTGTGGATTCATGCATTTCCACAATTTCGGCGATATCGTGCAGTACCAATGGCTTCATAGCCTCTGCACCATAATCTAAAAAACCACGCTGTTTTTCTACGATACAACTGGCCACTTTTAACAAAGTTTCGTTGCGACTCTGTAAGCTTTTTAAGAACCAGCGCGCTTCTTGCAAATTATCTTTTAAAAATGTGTTATCGCTGCTCGAATCTGCACGTTTTACTAAAGAGGCGTAATCCGAGTTGATACGCAAGCGCGGTGCAATTTCCGGATTTAATTCCACTACCCAGCGGCCTTCGCGCTTATCCACAAAGACATCGGGAACAACGTACTCAGTATCACCGCTCGCAATAATATCGCCGGGGCGTGGGTTCAAACTTTGAATCAGGGTTACTGCTTGGCTCAGTTCCTCTTCTTTGAGTTTGGTGCGGCGCATTAACTGGCGGAAATCGCGGCTGGCCAAGAGCGGTAAATATTGTTTGGCAATTAATTTAGCTTCGGCCAAAAACGGTGTTTTGGGATCGAATTGATGTAATTGTACCGTTAAACATTCTGCCAAGTTTTGACTGCAAGCACCGCAGGGGTCGAATTGTTGAATGCGATGTTGCACGGCTTCTACTTCGTCTAACTCTAAATCATCCCACTCGCTGATCAGGCCGCTATGAATATCTTCTAGTGTGACTGACAGCATGCCGCTAGGTTCAACCGCATCGATAATCGCCATGGCAATTATGCGGTCGCGATCTGACATTGGAGTGAGGTTCAATTGCCACATTAAGTGGTCATAGAGCGAATCGGTGGCGGCGCGGCGGCTTTCAAAATCGCCATCGTCGTTGTCGTAATTGGTTGAGCCGCTGGCTTGATTGGTTTGGTAAACATCGTCCCAGCTGGTATCTACGGGTAAATCGGCAGGAATGGCTTCGTTCCATTCAGTGGCGCTTTCGCTGTAATCATCGGTGCCGGAATAATTGTCGGTATCGCCAAAGCCTTCGCTTTCACTAAAACTTGTTTCACCGAAGCCTTCATCGCCAAACTTTCCATCACTAAATGGGTCGCTGCTGGATTCACTGTAAGTAATTTCGCCGGAATAGCTTTCGCTGAAGTCATCGCTATTACTGTCGCCAGTGGCAGCAATTTCCTGAGTGCGAACGTAGTCGCCGTCTTCAAATTCATTGCTGGGCGCAGCGGGAGTATCAAAGTTATCTTCCACTTCCAGCATGGGATTGGAATCGAGCGCTTCTTGAATTTCTTGTTGGAGATCGAGAGTAGACAATTGCAAAAGGCGAATCGCCTGCTGCAATTGTGGTGTCATGGTCAGTTGCTGACCCATTTTGAGTTGGAGAGATTGCTTCATTATTAGGACGAAAAACCCCTAGCTGGTAGAAGGCGCCCGCAAAAAAAGTGCGGGCAAACTAAACACTGTTAAGTGGAGTTTAGTCAGGCTTTGCGCACTAGGCAATAACTCTCTAACGCTAAAGGGAAATATTTAAAGCAATCTTTATGCCTAACCGTCAAAAGTGGGGTTTTGTCAAGTCTATATCGATCTTGTAAAACAGTGTGCGGGCTGGTCTTTATATCAGCAAGATGGCGAATTAGTAGGCTGTTCGCTAGCATCTGCTAGACTCAGTGGGTACTTGTTGAGCGCTTATTTTTGGAGCTGCCAGCGCGCTATATCATTTGTGATGAGTGATTTTCCTATGGATTCAAGGATTTCTTATTCAGTCTTTTGCGGCGTTTTGCTGGCAATGGCGGCAGCCGTAGCTAAGGCCGGGGATGAGACGAGAAATGACGCCACCTTTCTGGAAATGAGCCTGGAGCAACTGCTAGAGGTGAATATTACTGGCGCGACACTGCGTCAGGAATCCATAAAAACTGTACCTTCCCCCACCACTGTATTTACCCGCGAGCAACTCGATAGCTTGGGCTTTGATTACCTGCACGAACTATTGGATTTGGTGCCCGGCTTTCAAGTCAACCGCAGTGCCGATAGCCCCATTAACTACACCTACAGTGTGCGTGGTCGCCGCCAAGGTGGGCGCGCGCGGGAAGTGCTGCTATTGGTGGATGGTCGCGTCTTTACCGAGCCTCGTTCCGGCGGCGCAGACAGCGCCATTATTTTGTACCCGCTGGCCAATATTGAGCGCATCGAGATAATCCGTGGACCCGCCTCGGCAATTTATGGCTCGGGGGCCTTTACCGGGGTGATCAATATTATTAGCCGCCGCCAACAAAACCGTTTGAGTTTGGGGGTTGGGGAGAACGAGCGGGGCAAATTGGATATCAATCTTGCATTT
>CAUOQW010000134.1:0-6368 GCA_963506825.1 uncultured Cellvibrio sp. | reverse complement strand
GGGCCTATATGAAGTTATTCGGCGATTGGCCTTCATCAGAGGGTTATTCGGGGTGCAGGTTCGTTCTTAGGGGAGGGTGTTAAGCAGAGCTATTGATTTTAATTTTTTAATAGAGATCTTTTATTTTTGGTTGGCTTGCCTTGTCTAGTTCTTCTTAGGGTTTTCCCTTATAGTGATTAATACCACAAGCATTTTGCAAGAATTGAACTAGAGTTAAAGGGTATCAATCTCATATATAGGTATATAAAGTTCTATGAAGTTATTATCGGCGCTCTCTCGGAACCTAGGTGTTTTTGCTGTTTTAACATGCGGTCTACTCGCTTTTTCGATGGAGGCATATGCCAAACCCGTCCGCGTGGTGGACAGTAATGATGGTCTCCCTAGTTATGCCAAGGGACTGTTAAAGCTCGCCCTATCTAAACTTCCTGAAAAGTACGAGTTGGACGAGTCAACCAAAAACAATACTGAAGGCCGCGTTATTCAAATGGTGGATGAAAATCAGCTGGACGTCTGCTTTTTTGCCACCACCAATGAGTTTGAAGAGCGTATGCGGCCTATTCGAATTCCCATGTTCAAAGGCTTGCTTGGCTATCGAGTATTGATGATTAAAAAAGGTGATCAATCAAAATTTGATGGAATACGGACTATAGAGGATTTGAAGCGTGTCTCCTTGGGATCAGGTCGTTTTTGGGCTGATACAGATGTATTGGTTGCAAATGGTCTGAATGTTGTAAAGGTACTTAAATACGACGGTATGTTTTTTATGTTGGAAGGTGGGCGATTTGATGCTTTCCCGCGCGGTGCTCATGAACCATGGGCTGAACTTGCTAAGCGCCCAACGCTTGATTTAGAGGTTGAGAAAAATTTATTGCTGGTGTACCCCAACCCCTACTATTTCTTTGTTAATAAAAACAATGTTGAGTTGGCTAGAAATATTGAAAAAGGTTTACGTATAGCAATGGAAGATGGCAGTTTCGATCAGTATTTTTTGAATGACCCAGCCGTTAAGGATGTGCTCTCCAAGGCTAACTTAAAAGATCGCACAATTATTCAATTGAAGAATCCTACTCTTCCCAAGCTAACCCCTCTGGATGATAAAAGCTTGTGGTTTGATCCTTACTCGCTTTAAACAGTTATGTGCGGGTGTGTGCATTAATTAATACACATCCCGCACATAGCGTTTATCCATATTTAATTTACGCATATAGTTTGCGGTTTCTGCTTCATCAAACTTGCCGTACTTTTGGATGATGTCACGCAGAGCATTGTCCACATCTTTTGCCATACGACTTGCGTCGCCGCACACGTAAAAATAGCCGCCTTCGGCATCAATCCAGTTCCAGATTTTTTCGCCGTTTTCGCGCATGCGATCTTGCACATAAATTTTTTGTTGCTGGTCGCGTGAGAAGGCGAGGCTTAATTCGGTGAGTACACCTTGTTTTTGGAATTCTTCCAATTCGTCTTTGTAGTAGAAATCAGTTGCGGCGTGTTGCTCGCCGAAGAACAACCAGTTTTTACCAGCATCGCCACGCGCGCGGCGCTCTTGCAAGAAACCACGGAAGGGAGCAACGCCAGTGCCTGGGCCGACCATCATAATTGGCAAGTTGCCATCAGCAGGCACGCGGAAATTTTTATTGCCTTGAATAAAAATGGGGATGTCTACGCCGTCTGCGCGATCTGCCAAAAATGTTGAGCTAACACCTTTGCGAATTTTTTTGCCGTTAAAAAATCTTTCGTAACGCACGGCAGAAACAGTGAGGTGAACTTGTTGTGCGTATTCTTTTGAGCTTGAGGCGATGGAATATAAACGCGGCTGAATGCGTTTTAACAGCGGCATAAATTCATCCACGCTGCAGCGAATGGGGAACTCGTGAATCACATCGACTAGTTGGCGGCCGTACAACCAATTTTGTAAATCGACTTTTTTATCAGCGTGTAACAGTGCAGCCAATTCTTTACTGCCAGAACGCTGCGCAATAAATTGCAAGGCTTCGTTGCTGGGGCGACAAATTTCAAAATTGTGTTGCAGAGCTTCGCGCAGTGGTTTTTCGTTTGCATCCACAATCACGGGTGCTTCACGGTTTACATTGAGCGCGATGACTAATTCATTAATAAGATCGGGGCAGTTCTGTGGCCACACGCCAAGCGCGTCACCAGCTTCGTAACTCAGGCCGCCTTCTTTGTTGCCGAGCGCGCCCAAATCAAAACCAAATTGACGAGTGTCTTTTGTTTCGCTGCCGGTGTTCAAGCGAGTGTTGATTACCAAACGCGATAAGTAAGGATTGGTTTTGGTGAAACCGCCTTCGGCTTTTTTCGTTCTGCTTGTAGCTGGGTTACTTGCCATGCTGGATGTAGTCTCGGTCGGCAAATGTTTGGCGAGTTGTTCATTCAGCTTAGCAAACCATTCATTCGATGGCGTTTCAAAATCTGTATCGCAATCCACGCGCTCGGTGAGCGGTTTTGCGCCGAGCGCTTGCAGGCGCGCAAATAATTTTTTACCGTGGCCGCAGAATTGATCGTAGTTGGAATCGCCCAGTGCGAGCAGCGCGAAATCTAAATGCGCGAGGTTGGGGGCGGAATCGCCGTTCAACTGTCCCCAGAAGTCGCCGCCGCTGTCAGGCGCATCGCCATCGCCGAAGGTGCTGGTGATAAAAATCGCGTGTTTATCTTGCGCGAGTTTTTCTACACTATAGTCGTTCATCGCCAACAAGTTTACGTTCCAGCTGCCGCTCAATTGCTCGGCGAATTTTTCCGCGAGTGCTTCGGCATTGCCGGTTTGCGATGCCCATAAAATATTGAGCGCAGGTTTTGCGTTTGCGGCATTTGCGCTTACGCCGATGGGCAAGGTTCTGCTAAATAATCCCGCGAGTAAGCCATTAACATAAACGCGATTTGCTGGGCTTACAGGGCAATCTACGGGCAATGTCGGTACAGCATTAATATGTTTTGCGCTGGCCGTTAGGCCGCCAATAAAGCCACTTAAAAACGTTTTTTCTTCCACCGAAAGTTCGGGCGCAACTACGGCTTTTAAACCGAGTGTGGTGGCGAAAGTATCAATCAAGGTCATGCTGGTTTCCTCACTCAAGGCGGCAAAAGCCATGCTTGCTTGAGCTGAACTCGTGTGTGTTGCGTTCTGATGTTCAGTTTGCGAATCATCGGCAAAAACTTCTACACGTTTGAGCGTAACTGCACACACTTTTAATTCGGGTTGTTGCGATATTGCATCAATCGCATCGCTGGTGACGGCGTTGATAGCGAGATTTTCGCCGTAAATATCGTTCCAGTGAAAGGGCGCAAAGCAAGCGCCGGGCAACACGCGATCAGTCACTATAGCGGGCAGTATGGCGTAGCCGCGACGCGAGCGCACTTCTACTTTGTCTTTGGTTTTAATGCCTAGCTCGGCGGCGTCTTCGGGGTGAATTTCCACAAAGGGCGCAGGGTTTAATTTGTTCAGCGTAGCGATTTTGCCCGTCTTGGTCATGGTGTGCCATTGGTGTTGCAGGCGGCCAGTGTTCAAGATGAATGGGTAGTCGCCATCGGGCATTTCCACGGCGTCCACATGGGGGCGGGCGAAGAAATTGGCTTTGCCCGAATCGGTGGCAAACAGAATTTTGGGTTGGCTGCCATCCTCACGGATTTTAAGGGTTTGGTTGATGCCAGTGTTCAAATAGCGAATGGGGTTGCGGTCGCTCGCGGCTTCATCGGCACAAGGCCATTGAATGGATTTTTCACGCAGGCGTTTATAGCTTACACCGCGCAAATCGTAGCCGGTTTTAGGGTTATAGCTGCGTTTGATTTCTTCGAAGACTTCTTCGGCGGAGTTAAAACTAAAGCCATCAGCAAAGCCCATTTCACAGGCAACCTTGGCGACTATCTCCCAGTCCGCCATGGCTTCACCCGGTGGCGGTAAAGCTTCTTGCATGAGCGTGAGGTTGCGCTCGGAATTGATCATCACGCCTTCGGCTTCTGCCCAAAGTGCACCGGGCAAAAGGATGTCGGCGTAGCGATTGGTTTCGGTGTCGAGGAAAGCGTCTTGCGCGATCACCAGCTCGGCTTTTTGTAAGCCATCGATCACTATTTTGCGATTCGGAATACTGGCAACGGGATTGGTGCAAATGACCCAGCAGGCTTTGATTTCGCCGGCGGCCATGCGCTCGAACATATCCACCGTGCCTTTGCCCAGTTTGGTGCTAATGCTGCCGCGCTCGATTCCCCACATATCCTCTATAAATACGCGGTCGGGTTCAGCGAGTAAGGTGCGCTGGCCGGGTAGGCCAGGCCCCATATAACCCATTTCTCTGCCGCCCATGGCGTTAGGTTGGCCAGTGAGCGAGAATGGGCCGCTGCCTTGTGAGCAAATCTTGCCGGTGGCCAAATGCAGGTTGCAGATGGCGTTGGTGTTCCAGGTACCGTGCGTGGATTGGTTTAAACCCATGGTCCAGCAGGTCATAAAGTTTTTGGCTTCGCCAATCATCTTGGCGGTTTTGCGGATATCGTCTTCGGGGATACCGGTGATGGCTGCGACTTTTGCGGGTGTGTAGTCGGTCAGAAACTCCGGCATTGCATCCCAACCTTGAGTGAATTGGGCGATAAATTCCGGGTCGGTATGGCCGTTTTCGACCAGCAGATGCAGCAAACCATTGAGCAGCGCCAAGTCGGTGCCGGATTTGATCTGCATAAATAATTCGGATTTTTCAGCGGTCAGGGTGCGGCGTGGGTCAACCACAATCAGTTTTGCGCCCGCCTTAATGCGATCCATCATGCGTAAATAAAGGATCGGATGGCAGTCTGCCATATTGGCGCCGATTACGAAGAATAGATCAGTGTGTTCGAAATCTTGGTAGGAACCGGGTGGTGCATCTGATCCCAGCGACAGCTTATAACCCGTGCCCGCACTCGCCATGCACAGGCGCGAGTTGGATTCGATATTGTTGGTGCGCACAAAACCCTTGGCGAGTTTGTTCACCAGATATTGGGATTCAATGGACATCTGCCCAGAAACATAAAACGACAGCGCATTTGGCCCATACTCATCCAGAATCGCCTTTAAGCGCTTGGCGGTGGTTTTGATGGCATCATCCATTGGTGTTTGTACGGATTGGGCAGTGCGATCAGGGCGTACAAAAGCAGCTTCCATTCGGCCAGATTCGCGCAAAGCTTGGGCGCTGGTTTGACCCTTTGTGCACAGGCGACCGAAATTGCTGGGGTGATTTTTATCGCCGCTGACTTTGAGGATTTTCTTGTCGTCGGTTTCCAGAAGCATGCCACAGCCTACGCCGCAATAAGGGCAGACTGATGAAACCGTTTTAGTTGGGGCAGGATTGGTAACAGTAGAAGACATAAATCAAAACTCCGGATTGCCATGAGTTTTGCAAGCGTTATGCCACGCCTGAGCAAAATATAATAAATACTTGAAAATGCTCAATCTTGGTAAAAAAGTACAATTAAATTCAGTGATTAAGAAGAATTTTGTAGGGGTTACCTTTTTTATGTTGCGGTGAATTCATATTTTTACATTAATTTTGCATTATCGTGGTGCCAAAAAGTGCGTGTCGTGCACAAATAAGTAGATTTTGGAGCATTTTTGATTTTCGATTTGGCTGCTCTAAGCAATGCCGATTCTTTATGTGCATTATTTTGGTGCTAGATTTGCCGATTAATTATTTTGCGTTCTAACTGCTTTTATAAGGCTGTGTCGGAAAAATTTACAACAATTCCCTGTTGTCTGCGCGAGTTCACATATTTATACCTCTCAAGTTATTGATATGTAAGGGGTTTTTTATTGTCGCTTAAGTTGGCCTATTCTTTGCTGATATCTAATCGGCATTAGCCCATAACCTTATACTCAAAATTGTAATAATGTGATAAATGAGTGTTTACTTCACGTTACAGTGATGGGTTTATTACTTACTATATGGATGAAAAAATGAAAATTAAAAGCTTTTTAGTTGCTGCTGTATTAGCAGTTGCAGCATTTGCAGGTAGCGTGAGCGCTGCTCCAGTTTATGTTGGCACTTGGAATGTACATAACGGTCCAGGTTGGTATCCAAATGGCAGCCAGCCTATTTTGACTGCACAAGATGCTGCGGCTAATTTGTTTGGCGGCGTTGCGTCAGATTATGTAATTTCAACCGTAGATGCTAGCGTTGCTAACATCAACTTCTTGGCTTGGGTTTCTGTTTGGGGCGGTCCAGCAACTATCGTTGCTCAAGATTTCTTCCAAGACTCTGGCGCTGCTGGCGTTTATGATACCCCCGGTGATACTTCTGCATACATTCAAGACCACTGCTACAACGGTAACTGCATTAACTATGCATTTAAAGTTGACTCTAAAAACGTTCCAGAGCCAAGTTCACTTTTGTTGTTTG
>CAUOQW010000133.1:0-6376 GCA_963506825.1 uncultured Cellvibrio sp. | reverse complement strand
TTTCCAAGCATTCCTGTAACGGTCATCCCCGTTGCCGTACAAGGCAAAGAGGCAGCTCCACAAATTATTAAGGCGATTACTCTCGCCAATTGTGCTGGCTTATTTGATGTGGTGATTCTTGGGCGCGGTGGTGGTTCATTAGAAGACTTATGGCCCTTTAACGAAGAAATAGTCGCGCGGGCGATATTTGCCAGCGACTTACCCATCGTTAGCGCCGTTGGCCATGAAGTGGATTTTACGATTGCCGATTTTGTAGCGGATTTACGAGCACCTACACCTTCTGCAGCAGCAGAACTCATCACGCCAGATGGCGAAGATTGGCTGGATAAATTTATCGGCTTTGAGGTATTGTTCGAAGAAGCCATGGCGCGAAAACTCAGCCATCTGCAACAAAAGCTGCAATGGCTACGCTCGCGTTTGCGTCATCCTAAAGATAAGTTGGAGCAACAATCGCAGCGTTTAGACAACTTAGAGCTACGCCTCAAAAATCACGCACAAAGGATTCTCAGCAATTACCGTAACCGCTTAGAGCAACTGGTCATTCGCCAAAAACCACTCCACCCAGAACGCAAATTGGCGCAACTGCAGGAGCGCTTCAAGCTCGCACAACAAGGTTTAGTTCGCGCACAACATCTTAACATCACGCAAAAACAACAGCGGTTCGCCGAGGCGGTGCGCATGTTAAATACACTGAGTCCACTTAAAACCTTAGACCGCGGTTATGCGCTAGCAACACTTGCTGACACCCACACACCCATCACTAACAGCCAACAACTAAAACCCGGCGACAAGGTTAAAACCCAATTAGCCAAGGGCGAATTTGTTGCGATAGTAGAAAGTATTACCCCTTAAGGTGGATTGCTTTAGGTCGCCCAGCTAAGTATATTGGCGACTTTCTTGTCGGAGCGCCTTGGTGCCTCACTGTAATAGTGAGCCATACGGAGGCTGAGATGGGCTCGGCCCAATCCGTAGAACCTGATCAGGTTGAGACCTGCGGAGGGAACAAGGTATCTATGGGTTTGCCCCTACCTCGTTTCAAATCCCCCGCCTCAACGCAATATCTCGAGGCGCAATGAACAACTCACATCCTAACAATATTGCAATAGCTGGCGCAGGCCTGCTTGGGCGTTTGCTTGCATGGCAACTGCTGCAAGCCAATTGCAAAGTGACGTTGTTTGAAGCAGGAAGTTTTACACCCGATGCACCGCAAACAAATCGCGCCGCCGCATTTACGGCAGCAGGGATGATTGCACCGCTCAGCGAAGCCGTTGTGTCTGATGAAGGTGTTTACCGCATGGGGCAATTTGCATTACAGCAATGGCCGCAGTGGTTGAGCAAATTACGCACGCAAACCGCACAGCTCTTTTTCCAGCACGGCAGCTTGGTCATCGCGCACCCGCAAGATATCAGCGAGCTGGATCAATTTGAGCGCGAGCTACAATTTGTAATTCCCCAATGTAAAACCCATCACCGCGTTAATCAACAGCAAATTCAAGAACTAGAGCCAGATTTAAATCCAAATTTTTCTCAAGGTTTATTTCTCGCCGAAGAAGGCCATGTCAATAATCGTGAATTATTAACTGCGCTGCTCAGTGAAATCTCATTACTCGGTGCGAAGCTGCGGGAATTTACATCAGTAGATGTTGCGGCAAATAAAATAACTACTGAGGCTAGTGAAGAAGAGTTTGATCTGGTTATTGATTGCCGAGGCATGGGCGCAAAAAAACAGCACCCGCAATTGCGTGGCGTACGCGGCGAAACCTTGCATGTAGAAACCAAAGAAATTCAATTGCAGCGCCCTGTGCGCTTAATGCACCCACGCTACCAACTTTATATTGTACCGAAGCCTAATAACCGTTTTATTATCGGTGCAACACAAATTGAAAGCGAAGATCGTTCACCCATAACCTTGCAATCCTCGCTTGAATTAAGCAGCGCGCTTTACACCTTATCGCCTGCATTTGCAGAAGCACGAATCATTGAAATGGATGTGAATTTACGCCCTGCCTATATGGATAATTTACCTAAAGTTATTATTCAGGACGGTTTGATAACGGCGAATGGATTATTCCGACATGGCTACTTATTAGCACCAGCCGTGGTGGAAAATGTGTTGGCATATATTTTTCAGAAAGAAGATAAAGTTTTTAATGAATTACTTGGCAATTAACCTTTGAGCAACTTAAGGTAATTCTTGCGAGACCGTCGGAGGCATGGACGACCCACATGGATGTGGGAAGTTTCCCGCAGCGTATGGAACGCGAAGGGATGCCGACGTCGAGCTTACAGGGACGTACTTGCAGCGTGTCTCGCAAGGATTACCTTAAGATGCGGCACATACAGACTATGATCAACATCAGCCTAAACAACGAACCAAAAAAAATCGCAAGCGATACTTTATTAAGCGACGCCCTCATCCAATGGGGTTTTGGTGAAATAAAAATCGCGGTCGCTATTAACAGCGAATTTGTACCCCGCTCCACTTACACTGATCGCCAACTTCAAGATGGCGATCAAATCGATATAGTTAAGCCCGTTGGAGGCGGTTAGCCATGAGTTATACACCAACACTACCCGCAAAAGACTTCACACTCTATGGTGAAACTTTTTCAAGCCGTTTTTTATTGGGCACCGCGCTCTACGCATCGCCACAATTAATGCGCGACTCTATTGTGCAATCGCGCGCAGAAATCGTAACGCTTGGATTGCGCAGACAAAACCCTAACGACCGATCAGGCGATGCAATTTGGGATTTCATTAAAGCAAGTGGCTGCCGTTTATTGCCCAATACCGCAGGCTGTAAATCTGTAAAAGAAGCAGTGACGCTCGCCGAAATGTCACGCGAAATTTTCGATACCGATTGGATTAAATTAGAAGTGGTTGGTGACGACTACAATTTACAGCCAGATCCTTTTGGCTTAGTTGAAGCCTCTGAAATTCTGATCAAAAAAGGCTTTAAAGTTTTACCCTACTGCACCGATGATTTGATTCTATGTAAACGCTTATTAGATGTAGGTTGCCAAGTATTAATGCCTTGGGGAGCACCTATTGGCACAGGGCAAGGCTTATTAAACCGCTACAGTTTACGCACTTTGCGCGAACGCATTAAAGATGTACCTATGATTATTGATGCTGGCCTAGGTGCACCATCGCAAGCAACCGAAGCAATGGAAATGGGCTTTGATGGAATTCTCTTAAATACCGCCGTAGCAAAAGCGCACAACCCACCGCTTATGGCAGAAGCTTTTGCGAATGCAATTGATGCAGGCAGAAAAGCCTACAACGCGGGTTTAATGCAGAAACGCCAGACCGCCAGCCCAAGTACGCCTACTATTGGCCAACCTTTTTGGCACCAACAATAATTCGTTATAGATGGTTTTATTGTAGATGCGCTTAGTGAGTTAAACTTTTTACTCGCTCAAGCGCATCCATTAACACAGCTTCAATCTCTGCCATTTTGCAATCCCCAGATTCAACATAAAGTTGCATCATGCGATGCAACCGCTGTAAATGGAAAATAATTTCCTGCTGTTGCACATGGGCTTTTTCTATTTTTCGGTAAGCATCTTTATCGCTAGCGACATCAACATTGCGCAGCCACTCGCACAACTCTGGGTTCAACACGCCCGACCCTTTTACCGATGTAGAGAGATGCAACATTGCGGTTTGCAATGAATGCAAATGTCTATCGCCATGGGTAAAACCTAGCGATAATAAGTTATCGCGAAAAACTTCAAACCAGGTTAACAAGCGTGTTCGCTCACGCAACAAATCTTCCATAAATTCTGCAAGCCCATCGCCTTGAACCACATTTTTAAAAGGCATTTCGCTGCGCCGCCAAATCGCCGCCAATATTTCATCGTGACGATAAAAATAGGCTTGGGCGTTCATTTGGATAACAGGAATAACATCGCGCCACGTGAGATGCTGGTGCTTAAAGCGGTTATGATAAATAGCAATAATCGAATCCGCCAAACCCACAATTTTACCGGTATAGCTCAGCTCACTCTCCACCTTACCTTCTGGATAACCTGTGCCATCGCAGCGTTCATGGTGCTCATAAACTGCTTCTATAACATCCGCTGACATACTCGGCATTTGCTTTAACAGCAAGGCACCAATCAATACATGCTCTTGAATATGGCGCCAATCATCTGGCGAGAGATCTTCTTTTTTCTCCAACACAAACGCATTTAAATGCAACATGCCAATATCGTGACTCAGCGCCGCTAGAAAAACGTCGGTACAGCCTTGCTCACTAAAACGCATTTCTTTGGCAATTAATAAAGCAAACCATGAGCAATAAACTGTACGCAAAAATAATTCCGGCATGGTTAAAGCCATGACAGTAATTTTTTGTTTTAGTAAGGGAAAATTATCGTAAGCAGTAATATAGTTTTTAAGAGTGGTTGCTATATCTTGATGTTCATTAATAGCCGTTAACAAATCATCTTGCTGCATGATTGCAATAAAATGCTCTTCCAACCGAAGTGAATCGAATTCATCTTCAAACTGCAAACAGTCTTCAAGCGGTTTTTTGAGTTTATTAGCATAAACAGCGGCGGCTACATCAGGGGAGATAAAAGTGCCTTGAGGAACGAGCAATAAATTCTGCGCGCTATAAATAGCGATGGCTGCAGAAATTCCGCACTTATTGCTAATTGAAGCTACACGCAGTAAATAGGCGTCAGCAACGAGAGAATCATATGCACGTTCTTTATTATTGGTTATGAGTTTTAGCATTACCTACCCACAAATTATCGTTATATAAATTGCCTCCATGCCCAAACCGTCACAAGCGACAGCAGCAAACTGTAACCTACTAAACTCGATGCCAAGCGCGGTGCCAGCTGATAATTCATTGCTAACACACCGGCAGAAATCATCGCGGGCATCGCTGCTTCCAGCACCACAACTTGCGCGACCAAACCGTTTATACCCAAAGAATACAAAAGCACCCAAGCCAACAAAGGCGTTAAAAACAAAGTAGCGATTAAACCTACTGCAAGCGGCGCAACAATATCGCGCTCTAAACGCAAACGCCATTGCAAGCCCACAGCGACCATAACAACAGGTACAATTGTAGATGAGATTCGCTGTAACACACTGAAAAGCCAGTCTGGAAAGTGTAAAGGCAAGGTGATAAACGCAACAATAAGCGCAATAAAAGGCGGGAAACTTACAATGACACGCGTTAAGCTTTTCCAGGATGTTGAACCACCACTGTAATAGGCCGCAATAAAACTACCGAGGGTATTGAGCGCTATAAATGTACCGAATTGGTCATAAAGAATTGCATAGGCCACGGCTTCCTTACCTAGCAAAGCCTCAACTAATGGAATACCTACAAATCCCGTATTACCCAGGGGTACTGTTAGCATCAATGCACCCGTCACTGAGCGCGACCAATTACAACGTTTTGCAACAACCCAAATAAATAAAGCGCTGGCAAACATCATTAACCATGCAAAAACGATAGGCAGAAGCGCTCGCGTATCCAAAGTTAAATGCGGAATCTCGAACAATACTAATGCCGGTAAAGCGACATAAATAACATATGTATTTAAGGAGGATGCGAGCGAATCTGGCAGGCGGCGATCCTTTTGCAACACCAAGCCAATTGCCATGCAGACTAAGATAACGAATAAATTGCCCATAACGGATAACTAAAACAAGAATTGTGTGCCAAGCAAAAAAGCTCGTAAATTATTTAGATTTACGAGCTTTTTATTATTTTTTGTTGGAGTGAGCATTTTCCAAACGGCGCTTTTTAATAAACTCACGCTGCGTCACTTTCTTTTTCTTCTCTGCGTAGGGGTTATCAGTAGTGCGGTATTCAATACGAATCGGCGTACCGTGCAAATCCATAACCCGTCTAAAGGTTTTTTCCAGATACTTGGTGTAGTGGCTGGGAATATCGGCGGTTTGATTGCCGTGGATAACAACAATGGGCGGGTTGTGACCACCAGGATGCGCATAGCGCAATTTAATACGACGACCTTGAATCATCGGCGGCTGATGTTCACGCACAGCGTCTTCAAGAATACGGGTTAAATAATTGGTAGAGAATTTATCGGTTGCTGATTGATACGCTTCTTCAATAGATTTATACAGATTGCCAACGCCAGTGCCGTGCAACGCCGAAATAAAGTGAATGGTCGCAAAATCTACAAAGCGTAAGCGACGCTCCAATTCTTTTTTCACATATTGCTTGTGAGATTCATCCAAACCATCCCACTTATTGAGTGCAATCACCAAAGCACGGCCAGCTTCAATGGTTGAGCCCATTAAATGCAAATCTTGTTCAACCACACCTTCACTGGCATCCATTACCAAGATCACAACATTGGCGTCGCTAATGGCTTGCATGGTTTTT
>CAUOQW010000132.1:0-6384 GCA_963506825.1 uncultured Cellvibrio sp. | reverse complement strand
TTTTCGGTGCTGTAAGTTACCCATGTTGGCATAGGTATGCGGCTAAAATAGCCCAAGGCCAAAAAGAATAAATTCAGTTCATAGCGCACTGCACGTAAAATCATACGTCAATTCCGGTGCTTGCAAAGGTAGCCATATCATTATAAAAACTTGCGGCGGCTTTTAATAAGGGTGCCGCTAATGCTGCGCCTGTACCTTCACCTAAGCGTAAACCCAAATCTAATAGGGGTTTTGCATTCAATCTTTTTAATAAAAGCTGATGGCCTTTTTCATGGGATTGGTGGGCGAATATCATATAGTCGCGCGCGCTAGGATTAATTTCTACGGCTAATAGTGCTGCTACAGATACAATAAAACCATCCACTAAAATAATTTTTCCGGCTTGTGCAGTTGCTAACATGGCACCGCATATTTGTGCGATTTCAAATCCGCCGAGTTCACTTAATAGCGTTATGGGAGAGTTATCTGTAATACGCTTTAATGCCTGCTGAATTAATCCTGTCTTCTTAATGAATTGTTCATCACTAATACCTGTGCCTCTGCCAGTACAATCTTCTACGGGCGCTTTACTGATAGCCGCTAACAAGGCAGCGGCTGAACTGGAGTTACCTATACCCATTTCGCCAAATGCAAGCACATTAAAGCCGCGATTGATAAAGTCTTTAGCTAGAGATGCACCTAGGTTGATAGCTGTCACTGCATCTTGAATACTCATGGCCGATTCTTGCGCAAAGTTTTTGGTGCCTGCAGCAATGCGCTGATTAATTAAATCTGCCGGTTGTGGTGCTATGGGGTACTTTATGCCCGCGTCTATCACAAACAGGGGCAGGTTTTGTGTGCGGCAAAAACAATTAATGGCTGCACCGCCGTGTAAAAAATTCAAGACCATTTGTTGCGTTACAATGCTAGGTGCTATGCTCACGCCTTCATCGGCTATGCCATGATCCGCTGCAAAAATAATCATCACAGGGTTAATACTAATCGTTTTTGTGTTTTGTATTAAGGCTATTTGCGTCGCTAAGGTTTCTAATTCACCGAGTGCGCCAAGTGGTTTGGTTTTTTGATTTATTGTTTCATTAATCAAGGCCAAATTTGTGTTGCTTAAAGGTTTGATATCCCATGCGGTGGTCATACGTTTTCCGTTGCGGTAAAGAGTAAGTTTTATAAGCTTATTGGCTCGCTATAGTGCGATTCTACTGCAAACTTCAGTCGCACGTTTAATGAATTATTTCGGTTGTTTAAAAATGCCACAAACTATTATGATACAAGGAACAACGTCTGATGCGGGTAAAACCACTTTGGTTGCTGCACTATGCCGCATCTTAAAAAATCGCGGTGTGGCGGTGGTTCCCTTTAAGCCGCAAAACATGGCATTGAATTCTGCGGTAACCGAAGATGGTGGTGAGATTGGTCGTGCGCAGGCGTTACAAGCGCAGGCTGCAGGCTTAAAGCCCCATACCGATATGAATCCCATTCTGATAAAACCCACCAGTGATACCAAAGCACAAATTATTATTCACGGTAAAGCGGTGAGTAATATGGATGCGGTGGTGTATCACGACTACAAAACCCATGCGATGAATGCGGTGCTGGAATCGTACTGCCGCTTACAAACTCAATACGATGTGATAGTGGTAGAGGGCGCAGGCAGCCCCGCTGAAATTAATTTGCGCGACCGCGATGTTGCCAATATGGGCTTTGCGGAAGCGGTGGATTGCCCTGTGATTATTATTGCAGATATTGATCGCGGTGGTGTGTTTGCACATCTTGTCGGCACTTTAGATTTACTCAGCGCCTCCGAACAAAATCGCGTTATAGGTTTTGTGATTAATCGCTTTCGCGGCGATTTGAGTTTGTTGCAATCTGGTTTGGATTGGCTGGAACAAAAAACGGGTAAGCCAGTGTTAGGGGTAATTCCCTATATACAAGGTTTACAGTTGGATGCTGAAGACGCGCTTACACCTAATACTGCTGCTAATACCCAAGCAAAAATTCGTATTGCTGTTTTAGCTTTACCGCGAATCTCAAACCACAATGATTTTGATGCGCTGCGCTTTAATCCTGAAATAGATTTCACCTGGGTGGGGCCTGAACACCCAATACCCGCCTGCGATTTAATTATTATTCCCGGCAGCAAAAATGTTTGTGCAGATCTGCAATTTTTGCGCGACCAAGATTGGGATAAATCGATTGCTAAACATTTGCGTTATGACGGTAAGTTAATAGGTGTGTGTGGTGGCTTTCAAATGTTGGGCGATACTATTGCTGACCCAGATGCTATTGAAAGCACTATGGGCGAGATTAAAGGCTTAGGCTATTTGGCTATGACGACTCTGCTGAAGCCTGAAAAAATATTGCGTCAGCAGCAGGGGGTTTTATGGGACACATCTACACCAGTCGCGGGCTACGAAATTCATTGTGGTATTTCACAGGGCGCGGCACTGGCCAAACCTGCAATTTATCTTGAGCAAGAGGGCGCTTTAGTGCCTGACGGTGCTATGAGTGATGACAATCAAATTCTAGGTACATATTTACACGGGTTGTTTGATTCTGCGGCAGCTACCAAAAAAATACTCAAGTGGGTAGGCGTTGAATTGGATGATCTGCTTGCTATAGATGAATTGCGGGAACGGGAGTTGGATCGCTTGGCTGCGGAGGTAGAGACGGTATTGAATATGGATTGGCTGAAGCGCTGATAAAGATGCGCTACACTAGTTATTTATTTGTCATGAATATTTAGCGCTGCTTTTGCTACTCGGATTGTTAAGGTTAGTGAGTAGTATGAGTGGTATGGATTCGAAAAGTTATGAAGTTATTAACCCTCTTATTCTGTTTCGTATTGTCGGCTTGGTTATCGGCATGGACGCAGGCGGATGCCCCAAGCTTGGTACTGGGTACTAATGTATTGCACAAAAGAATCCAACAGATTAATGAGCAGGCGCAGGGCGGTTCGGTTGAGCATGTAAAATGTATTTTGGATAAGATGCATTTCAAGCATCAAATCCGCGCCTTGCCGTGGCGACGTGCCCGTCAAGACGTACATGCCAGTGTCATCGATGGTTTTTTCACCGCGGTTGCCATTGATGAGGCCAGTGATTACGCCACTTTTTCAGCGCCTTTGGTTTTGGAGAATTGGTATTGGTTTTGGCGTAAGGATATGGTTGCACCTACATCCTGGAAAGAACAGTTTCAAGTGGGTGTTATTTTAGGCGGGCAGCAAGAGGCTATTTTAAGCAGTGAGGGTTTTAGCGAATTTGTAACCGCCAATAACATAGAGCAGCTTGTAAAGCTATTAATGAGCAAGCGCGTTGATGCTGTGCTTCTGGATAAAGAACAGTTTGAATCAGTTGCAAAAAAAATGAATATTGCAGCTGGGCATTATAACTCGCGTTTTTTTCGCTATATGCCCTTGGGTGTTTATTTTGGTGCACCATTTTTAAATCAGCATCCTGACTTTTTAACAGCATTTAATAGCCGCATCAGTAGTTGTTCAACACAAGATTTTGACTTGTCTTTCAGCGAAAAAGAAAGCATTAAAAAAATTATAGCGCCTTGGTTGCAGCGCATTAGAGCTAACAAAGAGATAATCGCCGCAGTTATACAGCAGAATGAAACTAACAAAGGAAAGTCGGCTAATCAACTCACTAAAATAGATGAGCAATGGCAGTTGGCTTTTAAGGTGGGCAACTTTAACTTCACCAAAACCATTGTTAATCAAAGTTTGTCGCAATTACTTAAACAAGTTTCAGTTAGCCCCAAGGAATTGCTTTCGGAAATTATTGTGATGGATGAGCGGGGTTATAATGTGGCCATGGTTGATATGACCTCGGACTACTGGCAGGGTGATGAAAATAAGTTTACACAAGTTTATGGGAAACTAGCGGATACTTTGCATTTTGATCAGATTAGATATGATGCTTCTTCTCGGCGTTTTCAGGTGCAGGTGAGTGCACCTTTGTTGAATCCAAAAAATCAGAAGGCGATTGGCGCAATTACCTTGGGGGTAGATGTAGACAAAGCGCTTTCCTTGGTTCACTAGTTAAGTGCATTAATTCGGCGCATTTGAAGAGGTGATAGCAACAGCTAAGCTCAACCTTTTATTTGTTGAGCGTTACCACCATCAAGCTACCCTCAAATTTTTTGGGTTCCAAGGCGTACCAAATTAAAAACTCGGTTGGCCAGCGCTTTTCACATTTGTCTATGAGTGCTAAAAATGGACTGCGGCCCGGGTCTGCAAGTACTACTTTTTTTACGCCTGCTTGCGCGGCGCGTTTGAGCATGGCGAGCCACTCATCGGCAAGTTCATCCCAAAAACAAATGTCGCCGCCAACAATTACATCAAAGTTTTCCAAATCTTTTTTCTTCATATCTTTCATGGCGCAGGTGAGCTTGGCGATTTTTACATCGTTAAAATCGGCCTGCGCATCTAAAAATGGAAACACTTCTGCATCTACATCCATTCCCGTTACTTTGCAGCCTTTCCGCGCAAAGAAAATAGAGGTTGGTCCCCAGCCGCAGCCTACATCCAATACCCGCGTTTTTTTTGCTGGCGGGTGCTGGGTGAAATAGTCCATCAGTAAATAGCTGGAATCCCAATGGCGATCGCCATGTACGCTGGGGGTTACCGTTTTTTTAATCTTTTTGATTTGTGAATGTTTTTCATTGAACAGCCAAATGCCATAGGCACCAAGGGTATTTTTTTCGGGGGGAGCAATTAATTCAGGCACAGTATTTCCTTGGTAAACTCTATATTAATAGTGGGTAAAAATTTTAATAAATATCGGGTACAAACATATCTTTGGGAACGGGCCTACGCGCATAGTCGTCGTGGTATTCCCGCTCAGGTAAATCAATGCTTGGTCGTTTAATTTCTTCGTAAGGCATTTGGTTTAATAAGTGGTGAATGCAATTCAAACGCGCTTTTTTCTTGTCTACCGCTTCTACAACCCACCAAGGTGCTTCAGTAATATGCGTGCGTTCCAGCATGATTTCTTTGGCTTTGGTGTAAAGTTCCCAGCGCCTACGCGATTCTAAATCCATAGGGCTGAGCTTCCATTGTTTTAGTGGGTCGTGAATGCGGCCTAGGAAGCGCAAATTCTGTTCTTCATCGGAAATGGAAAACCAATATTTAATCACTTGAATTCCGGAGCGAACCAGCATTCTTTCAAAATCCGGTACGGTTCTAAAAAATTCTTCGTATTGTTCATCGCTGCAAAAACCCATCACACGTTCAACGCCTGCGCGGTTGTACCAACTGCGGTCAAATAATACGATTTCACCGGCAGCGGGTAAGTGCGACACATAACGCTGAAAATACCATTGTGTGCGCTCGCGTTCATTGGGGGCAGGCAGTGCAGCTACGCGGCAAATGCGCGGGTTTAATCGCTGTGTAATACGTTTAATCACACCCCCTTTACCTGCGGCATCGCGCCCTTCAAAAATCACCACAACTTTATGGCCGGTGTGTGCCACCCAATCTTGCAACTTTACTAATTCACCTTGCAGGCGAAACAGTTCACGAAAATAAAGTTGGCGATATTCTTTTGCCTCTTGCGATTGCATAGGCGAATCTAAATCGGCATCTTGAAAGTAAATACGATCTTCCATTTCCAGCTCAAGCTCTTCATCGTAGCTATCGAGAAAATCATTGTGAATTCGTTGAACAAGTTCGGCATCTATAAAGCTCATTGGGAACTCCATGCGAGTGCTTATGCGGATGTTCATGAGTTTATGTATAAATTGTTACAGTTTAAAAATTTAAGAGCCCCCTCACCCTAGCCCTCTCGGTAGCTGCTCCTGCGTGACTCTACCTCCTGCATCCATGCAGTCGTCCCAGAGGGAGAGGGTTGGGGTGAGGGGCTCTTACGCACCCAAAAAAAATGCACAGTCACTTGCGTGAGCTGTGCATTTTTTACGCCAACGAAAATTTAAATAAAAATTACGCCTTAAGCGGTTTGTACTTCATACGTTTAGGTTGTGAATCATTGCCTTTACGTTTTACCAAGTCTTCATGGTAATCGGTGTAGTTGCCTTCAAAGAAGACAATATCCGATTCACCTTCGTAGGCAAGAATATGAGTCGCAATGCGGTCGAGGAACCAGCGATCATGCGAGATTACCAACACGCAGCCGGGGAAGGCGAGGATGGCATCTTCCAATGCGCGCAAGGTTTCAATATCCACGTCGTTTGAAGGTTCGTCGAGTAAGAGTACGTTTGCGCCTTGTTTCAGCGTATTCGCCAAATGCAAACGGCCGCGTTCACCACCAGACAACTCGCCCACACGTTTTTGTTGATCGCCACCTTTGAAGTTGAAGCGGCCCAAATATGAGCGCGAGCTAACTTCGTAGTTGCCGATTTTCAAAATATCGGCGCCGCCAGATACGG
>CAUOQW010000131.1:0-6448 GCA_963506825.1 uncultured Cellvibrio sp. | reverse complement strand
GATAATGTATATTGATCCTGCTGACCCCACAATCACTCCGTTTTATCAAAAAATGGCAGAGTTAAATATGCCTCTGCTGACTCACACTGGCATGGAAAAATCTTTTTCACATGCCAAAGATGAATTGGCAGATCCGCGCAAGTTAGAGTTGCCTTTGTCATTAGGTGTCACAGTCATTGCTGCACACATTGCCACTACCGGTCACTCTCACGGCGAAGAAAACTTTGAACGCATTCTGCCAATGTTTACGCAATACTCCAATCTCTATGGCGATATTTCCAGCCTTACTCAAATTAACAAATTAGGTTATGTGAAAAAGGTATTGGCGCATCCAGAATTAAAAGGCCGCTTAATTTATGGTACAGATTGGCCTTTACAATTTTTTCCACTTATATCGCCGTGGTACCATTTGGATGAACTGAAAGTTTCTGAAGCGATTACAATCAGCAAAATAAAAAACCAATGGGATAGGGATGTGGCTTTAAAAATTGGGATGGGGTTGGACGTAGAAGCGTTTACGCTGGGAAATAAATTGTTTGTGGACGGAGCGCCTTAATACTTTTGGCACGGCCCAATAAGCCGCTTCTAAAAATCGACTAATAATGAATGTGTAGCAATTAATGTTGAATTTTAGTTTTTTCTTATAAGGGCATCTTTATCCGCCTACTAGTATTCATCTTTATACGAATACAATGAAATTAAAAAATACTTGTGTGAAAATGTGCGAGAGTTTTAACCCCCCTCATTTAATAGGTAAGCAAGTCGTTATGGTCTTGTTTAATTTTTCCGTTTATAACATGGAGTCATGGATGTTCCGTGCATCTAAAGTTGTTTTGTTGTTATGCTTCTTGGCCGTTCAGTCTATGGCAGACGAGAGCCATAGAATTATTGGTACCCGGTTATTGCCCGACGGATCAATGACTTCTCTGGTGCAGCTTGAGGGTAATACTAGCCAAGCGATTGTTGCTGTAAGCGGCACTCCCTCTCATCCTCATGTCAGTGTGTCTGGTGTTAATACTTCAGGTCGATATTTAATTCGCTTGAAGGATCAGCCAGTACAGCCAACCATCAAATATATGAAGCAGCAGCTTCAGGTTGGCGCACAGCCAAACCAAAGCCAAATTCAGCAAATGAAAGCGGTAGCCATTAGTCAAAAACTCCGTATTACCAACAATCAAAATAAATTGATCTCTCGGCTAACGTCTCTGCAATCGCTATCCAAAGTCCATCACAAATTTAGTGATCTTACCAACACCATCAGCGTCACTATAAAAGAGAGCGATCTCGATACAGTAAGACGTTTACCGGATGTGGAAGGTGTATACCCTGATAATAAAGTGACCATTAATTTGGCGGAGAGCGTTGCGCAAACCAGAGCGCCAGATGTTTGGAATATGAAGGACGAAAATGGTTTTGCAGTCACGGGTAAAGGTATAAAAGTGGCGGTGTTGGATACCGGTATTGATTACACCCATCCCGATTTAGGTGGTTGTGTGGGGGCGAGCTGTAAGGTTCGGTTGGGTCGAAATTTTGTTGAAGGAAAACCGGCTGATGATTTTATGGATCGCCATGGGCATGGCACTCATGTGGCGGGCATAGTGGCTGCCAATGGGACTTTAAAAGGTGTTGCACCCGATGCCTTACTCTATGCGTTTAAAGTGTTAGATGATTCTGGCTCAGGCCAGGACAGCGGCATTATTGCGGCCATGGAAAAAGCAGTTGATCCCGATGGTGACCCCGCTACAGATGATGGTGCTGATGTAATAAACATGAGCCTGGGGGGGTACGGCGCTGCTAATTCACCACTGTCTGAAGCGGCGAATATGGCGATGAACGCTGGCGTTGTGGTAGTGGTTGCAGCAGGTAATACGGGCCCCAGTTATCACACAATTGGCAGCCCCGGTAATGCCGAAAAAGTGCTTACGGTTGGCGCTATTGATAAACAAGGCATCATTGCTTATTTCAGCTCAAGAGGGCCAGTAGCGGGGGCAAATTATGTGAAGCCGGAAGTGGTGGCGCCCGGGGTAGATATAAATTCATTAAAGCCTGGTAATGGCTATGTAAAATTAAATGGCACCAGCATGGCTACGCCGCACGTTGCTGGTGCTGCTGCGCTTATGCTGCAGCTGCGTCCTAGTTTAAAACCCGAAGATGTAAAGTCATTGTTAATGACCTCCGCGCGTGGAATTGGCGAGGATGCTTTTACACAAGGTGTGGGCGCTATAGATTTAAAAGTGGCGGCATCACTGCAATGGATAATCCAAAATCCGTTGAAATTTATCGGGAATGTAGATGCGGGAGTGGTGACATGGGAGCAGCCCTTTACGCTCAATATCAAAAATATTTCATCCCAGAGTGTGAGTCTTGATTTTAATCAGCCAGATTCAGTGGTCTCTGGTTTGTCATTAAGTTTTCCCGCGTCCCCTGCTGTGCTTGATCCATTAGCCTCAGCACAATATCAATTTAAAGCCAGTGTTGATAATGCGGTCTTGGGCTTCCCTCTTAACAAATCCATGCATTTTGAAACCAAGTTTTCAGTGAAATCTGGTCTGCACGATGTGAAAGTTTCAGCGGTATTAGTGAAGTCGGCTAAGATCACTATTCAGGCGGCGAGCGGGCTTTATTACGTTGCACTTATGGGGCGAACTCCTGGCGAGTTTAATGAAAGTTACAGGGCGGAGGGTTGTGGCATTAATCCCCAACCCTATGATTTTTATCTGAAGCCGGGTGTTTATGATGCTTTATTATATTTCTGTGATGGTTCAATTGTTGCAAAAGAATCGCTTGCTTTGGATAAGGGGCTTTCTGTTGCGGGTACAAGTGATGATGCGAATTTAATTCTGCGTATTGAGAAAACTAAATTACTTGATGGCCGTGTTTTACCTGCGGAAAGTATTGTGCCGCACTCGGGGACTCAATTGTTGTTTCATGAGCCATCTCAAACTGGAGTGTATTCCTTCTTTGGTGAGACCTCTGTAATAAACAAAATAAAACTAGCGCCTATCTCAAATCGAATTAAGTTATCAGTAGGCGTTCTTTATAGGGAAAATGTACCTGACTGGTCTGATTTATATTTTGTGAACTGGTATAAGCCTGATGGCGTAACTGAAGGTGAATCTAAAATTTTGGATGTGGCAAAACTTGCCGAGTTGGATTTCCTCTATGCGGATAACAAAATGGTTCAGCAAGGAATATTGGATAATATTTGGGTTAAAGAAATTAATCCATTGCTTGGGTGGGTGGCCTTTGGCACAGGTAAATATAATTATCCCTTAATTGAAGTCCCTCTACATCGAAAAATATATTCCGAATTAACAACACTAAGGAAGAGTGAGTTTGCTTTGGCTATTGATGTAGAGAAAAAAGACCCAGATTACGGTATAGATACAATTGCATCCACTGATTATATTGGCTTCTTGAGTCAAGCAGAGATTATGAAGTTTTCTTCTCCTTTCTGGCCATTGAAGTCGGGTCCTCATGTATTTACCAACAAAGGAGTTCACTTGGATGGTAATGGATATTTTTTCCCGTTGACACTTCGTTACCATAAAGACTACAAGACTTTTGATGAGGTAGACGCAACTACTTTCGCGGGCTGGATAAGGGGTGTGGACGGGCTTCAGAATAGATTCTATGACGTAGTCGATTTTAAAACGTATTGTGATGATAAATTATTAATTTCTGGTAAAAGACCTTTATCGCCATATCCAAATGAATCGGCGGTATGCGATACCGTGACAATTGAACGACGTTGGGAAAATCGATATCTGGATCAAGTGGGCGAGATAGTTGCTATTCAGAATCTGGATATGGTTGAAGCTAATCGGTGGGATGCTCATAGCAATGGTGGTCGATCAACTCCATTATTGGAAACCTTAACTTTTCTAAACGGTAACGATGCTGCCAGAGTTTTAAGTTCTGCTGATCCTAAAGTTAAATTCAGTTTTAAAAATGAAATGGGCGATTCTCTGATCGATAAAAGTGCCTTAACTCTTGAATTTAAGGCAGATGAAGGTTCGATGTGGAAAGTATTGAGCGTGGAGCTGGAAGGTAATTATTTTGTGGCTCTCTTACCTTTATTGCAAGGAACACATATCGCCTCCTTGCGTATAAAATATAAAGGTAAGGGAAGGTCTTATATAGAGCAAACCTTGAATAATGTTTTTGTTTTAGGTGTGGGTTCGGAAATTGTAGTCACTACGCCAGAGTTTCCAGAGTTGCCGGATATTACTGTTGAGGCTGCAGGTGCGCTAACACCTTTTACGCTTCCAGATGTATACGCTACTGATTCTAAATATGGAAAAATTAAAGCGACAACCAAGAACCTTGGCCCCTATGTTCTTGGCAAAAATACCATTTTGTGGAGTGCAAAAAATGCTATAGGCGCTTGGGCAAGTGCTCCGCAAATATTGGTTGTTCGTGATACCACTGCGCCAATAGTGTCTGTACCTGGCAACATTATAAAAGAGGCAACAGGCAAAGAAACTGCCGTAAATTTTGGCGTTGCAACCGCAACCGATACTGTGGATGGCACAATATCGGCCACAACTACCAACGATGGAGCTGCATTAAAGCTTGGTGACAATTATATAGAATGGAAAGCAAAAGATTCGTCGGGGAATATTGGTTCCGCCATTCAAGTTGTCACGATTAAAGATACCACTGCGCCGGTAGTGGTTGCTCCGCAATCAATTGTGAAAGAAGCGACGGGCAAAGAAACTGCTGTAAATTTTGGTTTTGCTACAGCAATCGATATTGTTGATGGTGTAACTCTGGCCACAACTGCCAGCGATGGAAATGCTTTAAAACTTGGACAGCATTTTGTCGAATGGAAAGCGGTGGATTCATCGGGAAATATTGGTTCTGCCATTCAGTTTGTCACCATTAAGGATACAACCGCGCCAGTTGTGCGTAAACCACAAGCAATTGTGAAAGAGGCAACAGGTATCAATACTCCTGTTACCTTGGAGCAAGCCACGGCGATGGATTTAGTCGATGGTGAAATCCCAGCCGCAACACAAAGCTTATCCGTATTTACTGTGGGTGAGCATAATGTTACTTGGTCTGCAACCGATGCAGCTGGAAACACCAGTACGGATATTCAGCAAGTCACCATAAAAGATACAACACCGCCTAGCATTGTTGCGCCTGCTGCAATAAATATCACCACCAAAACGTTACCCTCGTCAGTGAATTTAGGCGTTGCAACCGCAACAGATATTGTCGATGGTACACTCACGCCAACTCCAAGTGACGTGGGGCCTTTCAATGAAGGCAATTATCTGGTTACCTGGACTGTGAAAGATAAAGCGGGCAATGTGGGTACAGCCACTCAAACAGTTACCATTACCCAAGAAAAAGCGTCTAATAATGGCGGTGGCGGTGGCGGTGGCGGTGGCGGTGGCGGTGGCGGTGGCAGCGTGAGTATTGGGATTATATTTTTGCTGCTCGTTTACAATCTTTGGTTATTGCGTAAAAAATATTACGAGTTGCGATTAAACCGGCCGCAATAAAAAATTTAAATATTCCCTTTTTTAAATTACCCGCAACAGCTCCTTCACATCGCTTACATGACGGCGGCTGATAATTGGCCGCTGTTCTGTATCTGCTAAACGCACTTGATATTGCCCCTGAGTTGCGCGTTCAATCGCTTCAATATGTTTTACTGAAATTAATGCGTTGCGGTGAATGCGAATAAAGCGGCCGGCAAATTCTTCTTCTAGTTCTTTTAATGTTTCGTCTAGTAAGTGTTCTCCGTTGCGGTGAAACACGGTAACGTATTTGTGATCGGCGACGAAATAGCGAACATCTTCCAGCGGAATTAATTCTATGCCGCGGCGAGTTTTTGCGCTGATATAAGTGCGCGAATTTTTATTTTCCTGTGCTGGAGTTTGTGCTGCGGCGCGTTGCACTTTATTTAATTTTTGCGCTTTGGTGAGTGCGTCTTGAAGTTGTTCGGCTTTGATGGGTTTTAATAAATAGCCGATTGCGGTTGTGCCAAAAGCGTCCAGCGCGTATTGATCAAAAGCGGTACAAAAAATTATCGCGGGCGGGCAATCCAGTTCGCTAATTTCATGTGCGAGAGTGAGGCCATCTTTGCCGGGCATGCGTACATCGAGTAATACAATATCAGGGTCGTGTTCGTTGATGGCAATCAAGGCGGCATCGGCATTATCGGCTTCGGCAATAATATTGTGTTCTTCTAATTTTTCGATCATGCGCACCAAGCGTTGGCGGGCTAGGGGTTCATCATCGACAATTAAAATTTCCATCTGATTATTCTCACTTTTGCAGTGGGCAGAAAATATAGGTGGTGAATACGCCATGTTCTTCGCTGGAAGATAAGCGCGCGCTATCGCCATAGTGTACTTGCAAACGGTGGCGAATATTATCCAGCGCCATATGGTTATGGCGATCTTGTGATGGCGTTTGCGCTTGTGGCGGCGTT
>CAUOQW010000130.1:0-6522 GCA_963506825.1 uncultured Cellvibrio sp. | reverse complement strand
GAAAATATACTATCACCCAAATGCACAACACCATTAAAAAGAGCGGTACCAAAAATGCCAAAATCATGGGAAGCAAGGGAAATGAAGATGCCGCTGGCAAACTACGGAACCGATTTAACAACCAAATAAACCAACCATCGCGCTGCAAGATACCGGCGGTAGAGCCGGACCAATACATAATTGCCAAAACGGCGATTAAACTTAAAAAAATCATAGGTTTCTCTTTATAAAAAATAGCAACGGCGCTTTATAAAATTAGTTGTCGCCCAGCAGTTGGTGAAAACGATTCCAATCAAAAGCTTCACCCGGGTCAGTTTTACGCTCTGGCGCAATTTGGTTGTGACCGACTATACGCTCAGGTGTAATCAGCGGGTAAGCCGCCAAAATCTGCCGGGTCGTTTCAGCGAGGGCAATATATTGGGCATCAGTGTAAGCAATATCGTCGCAACCTTCCAACTCAATCCCAATACTGTAGTCGTTACAATTGGCCACCCCCTGAAAAGAGGACACGCCTGCATGCCATGCTCGGGTATCGAAAGGAACAAATTGAGTGATAGCGCCATCGCGCTCAATAAAAAGGTGTGCTGAAACTTGCAGCTCGGCAATGGTTTGAAAATAGGGGTCTAAAGAAGTATCGAGTTGATTGGTAAAAAATGATTGTACGCAACTAGTGCCAAACTGACCTGGCGGTAAGCTGATATTGTGAATAACAAGAAGACTTACGGACTGCCCCTGCGGGCGCAGATTAGCATTGGGGGATGGGCACTGCACTGCGGCGATTAAATAACCATCTTTAATACCGCTATATTTCAAATCAGTTTCATTTGAAATCACCAAATGCCCGCCTCAGGGTTATGCCACCCAGTTTACTCAAATAAATGAAGCAGGCATGATAAACCTAAGGCAGGGTATTTGCACTCGCCCGCCCCTTGAAAACTGAGGTCGAGAGCAGCTGAGGCCGAGCGCAGGTAAAAAGGTTTAGCGGTTATTACGTAGGTTGCCGATAACTGCTTCAAGCGCACGGTCAAACAACATACCATCATCCAGGACTTGTAAGCGGCCAGACTTAAGGGCCAAAGCCAAGCTCATACGAGTTTCTTCGGCAACCTTAACACCAGAACGGTTCACAAAAATATATTTGCCGGTAGCGCGAATAATGGCCGCAAGGCGGCTGCGGAATTTTTGACCATCTTCGCTTTGCATTTCAAACCAGCTGCCTTGGGTAAGATTGCCAACTAAGGAGAGATGCTGATCGCCTTCAGGTAAACTGTCGGCACTTTCTGCAACAATTGGCTCTTCATTAATCACCACAAATGTTTCAAGTGATTCAAGCGTTGCACCTATAGGTACAAGGGGCTCTACAATCGCAACATCTTCTAATACTGGGATTTCATCAGCAGTGTCGTCCTGCACAATAGCGTCAACGACGATATTTTCTTGGGTAACGTCGATATCAGGAGCAGCAGCTTCCTGGGTATCGATTACCAATGCAGCCTCGACCTCTACAGGCTCAACAGACGCTGCCGGTTTATCAATAGCCACTTCAGGCTTAGCCTCAGGTGGTTTTACAACAGGAATCTCGGCAACCTTAATACGAACTACTGGCGCTACAGGTACTGGGGCCTCTGCCAATTTGACCGTTACTTTAGGGGCCACAGCAGCGGGTACATCATCGATTTTGGGTACTGAACGCAAACGCGCCAAGTGCAGCGATTCGAGTTGTTTAAACAGCTGCGTCGTTTCGAAAGGGCTATAAGAAATATCCTCAAGACCCGTACGTAACTTTTGCAGTAATTGCGGTACCAACCTAAGCAAGCCTTGGCGATTCTCCTTAGACATAGGTGCAGTTAAACTCCACACCAACTGCTGCGCAGTGCGGATGCCCGCCTGCCACTCTGCACTTTCAATACCTTGCTTTAAAGAAATAATAAAGAGCACGTTGCCCCAAGCATCACGCAAAAGCTTTTGCGCCGAAGTAGGTAAATCGTGGCCAGAGGTTAATCTATTTAATACTGAATCGACTTGTAAACGTGCACGTTCCGATTTTGCTTTACCGTCTTCGGCATCAATGGTGCGCTGCTCTAAAATTTGTGCGCGGCGCTTATCTTTTTCAAGGAAAGCGCGGAAGTCCGTGAGCAAGTTGTTGAAAATTGAGATGTCAGTATCAAAGTCTGACAAGATCGTTTGTACCGTAGACTCCATCTTGCTGAACAGACTGTCTTTGCGTTGCTCGCCGTTCTGATTGGCATCGCTTGACTCTTGCCAACCCAAAGCCGCCATCGCCATTTCATTCAATAAACGACGCGCAGGGTGACCGCCCTTGCTGAAGAATGTTTTGTCGGCAATCGCTACTTTCACCATAGGAATTTGTAAGCGGCCAATCAACGCCTTCATGGGCGATGCAAGATTGCGATCGTCCAAAATAAAATCGAACATCATGCTAACGAGATTGATGACATCGTCGTCAACTTGATTAATAGCTTGCGGCTTTTGTTGTTCGCTATTCGCCAATAAGTTTTGCAGCAATTCGCGAATATTAATGGGCGAACCAGAACTGCTTACTGGTGCTTGCGTAAAGGTGTGCTGGTGTTGCGCTAATGAGAGGATCTTAACTAAATCCTGGCTACCGATTTCTTCACCAACAATGCGCTCGCCTGCAGCACGAGAACCGCCGCGTGAGCCTAATAAATCGCGAAGGGTATGCAGAACTTGATTAGTCTGAGCATCATAAGATGACCCAACATTAATCCCCCCTCCCGCAGCTGGAACAGCCAGCGTTGCTTGGCCATTAGTTTCTACATTTAACGAGGCCGATAACCCTGAGCCGTAGCGCTCGGCATCCACAGGAGTATTAGGACGCTTCGCGCGTGCCGCTTGTTTTAAAGAGGGTAAAATATTGAGTTCAATTAGTAACTGATTAAGCGATTGAAACAAAGCGCCCAACTGCGTCATTACCATATTGTCGAAGAGCTTCAACAATACAAGCTTGGCTTTAACGTCGATATTTAAATTCTTGGATGCATCATTGAACGCATTGCAAATAACATCCACGCCAAGCGGATTGTTCTTTTGATAAACTTTAATAGGCACCAAATGATCAATACGTAGCGTTAGATGTTGAATAGGCTCCGCAAATTGCTCATTAGCCTTATTGATCATACCTTCAATGGCAACCATTTCCTCCAGATCATCGTTTTTAACGAGCGAAAGATCATCCAGAGAAAACTCTTTAATGTCTGACTGCAATTCATCTCTATAGGCGCTGTGATCAAGTAACTGCGCAAAGCGAATATCAATACTACGAAAGAACGAAAGTTCCATTGTACGACGACGCAGACGTACCTCACGCATAGAATCAAAATACAAATTCTGGTCATGGTTGTTATTGGCTTTGTCAGCCAACTCAAACATAGCATCATCAACCTTATCAAACAGGTCACGCAACAGACCCTGCAAATGCTGGCGAGCCTTGTCGCGCAACGAATGCATTGCCGCCGGCAAGCGCGCCAAAATAATCTGTGGCGGCTGCCCTACTGCGGCACGCTCAGGATTTAGTTGAACAACGTTATTTTGTTCAGAACGTGAGTGTTCAGGACGGATTTGTTCAGACATGATGCTTAACCATCAGAAAGGGACCTCGGTAATTGAAGTATATCCAACTAAAGTAGACACTCTAGCGCCAAATGCTCAAGGCGAGAGCCATATCACAAATAGTGATAAGTTGAATGTTTTCTTATATGATTTCACAGAATTTTAATAATCTAGTGAAACTAAGCGCTATAAAAGACTAGGCTCAGCCATAGCTAATATCTAAAACCATAGGTTCCTCTAAGCGATTAGCAACAAAAAGCCGTATCGGGTACCTTTTTTGCCAACCCTCTCTGGAAAGCCACCGCCATGAACCCCCTATTTGCCCAGCGCATTCCCCACCTAGCCCGAAGAATTCGCGAAAATGTGTCCGCCGCCTTGGCAGAAGACATAGGCAGTGGCGACATCACCGCACAACTAATTCCTGCCGATCAACAGGCCAAAGCGACAATTATTACGCGAGAAGATTGTGTGTTTTGTGGGAAGGATTGGGTAATAGAAGTGTTTGCACAGCTTGATGAGAAAATCGCAATCGAATGGAATATTGAGGATGGCGATCTAGCGCTCGCCAACAGCACCCTCTTTAGCTTAAACGGCAATGCTCGTAGCTTGCTCACTGGTGAGCGTGCGGCACTGAATTTTGTGCAGACCCTATCCGGCACAGCGACCACCAGTCGCTATTACGCAGATCTTGTCGCACACACCAACGTAAAACTACTCGATACCCGCAAAACCTTACCCGGCCTACGCGATGCCCAAAAATACGCCGTAGCCGCAGGCGGCTGCCAGAATCATCGTATTGGCTTATATGATGCGTTCCTTATAAAAGAAAACCACATAGCCGCCTGCAGCGGAATAACTGCTGCAGTTACAGCTGCACGCGCTATTGCCCCCCACAAACCGGTTGAAGTGGAAGTAGAGAGTTTTGCGGAACTAGAACAAGCACTCACCGCAAATGCCGACATCATCATGCTCGACAACTTTACCCAAGAAGATATGCGCAAAGCAGTGGCTATTAATAAGGGACAAGCTAAACTTGAGGCTTCGGGTAATGTGACTGAGCTGACGTTACCGCTGATTGCAGAGACGGGAGTAGATTTTATTTCTATTGGGGCGCTGACGAAGCATTGTCGGGCGGTGGATTTGTCGATGAGGATTTCACAGCCATGAGCAAAAATAATCTTGATGCTTTTGCCACCATACAAAACGTGCCGGACAAACATACTGACATAGAATTGGTCTATGTATTCGGCTCCACAGCAAGAGCAACCGTCAAAACTGAAATCGATATAGCTTACTCCGCAGCAAAAAAATGAGGGTGATTTCAAGAGTTTTGCAAACATCATCGCAACGCTGCTTAATGATTAATAGATTTAGGCACATGCAGTCACAATGCTAAAACATACAGAAAAGAAAAAAGTCTACTCCTGCGTGAACAATATAAAATGAGCCTCACAAACGCGTTGAAATGGTCTTTCCTGTCCGAGCTAGCATCAAAAGCAGTAGCCCCTATCGTATTTATAATTTTGGCAAGACTACTCACACCAGAAGACTTCGGGGTGATGACGGCTGCACTTATGGTTATTGGTTTTTCCCAAATATTTTGGGAAGCCGGTATGGGAAAAGCGCTTATCCAATGCCAAACGGATGTAGACGATGCTGCCAATGTGGCATTTTGGATTAATATTGGATTAGGAATAATAATTGCCGGCTTATTATTCTTTGCGGCAGAATCAATAGCCCAGACCTTTTTTCACGACAATAGAGTTAGTGATGTCATTAAGGTGTTGACGCTACAAATATTTCTGGGGGCGGCTTCATCCGTACACTCAGCACTATTACAAAAGAACATGGAGTTCAAAAAACTATTTTGGGTTCGATTTAGCACAGTTACCCTTCCAGGAGTTGCATCCATACCACTTGCACTAAATGGAATGGGGTATTGGGCACTAGTTGCCGGCACCCTAGCTGGGCAATCTATACAAATGATAATACTTTGGCAAATAAGCCCTTGGCGCCCCAAATTAGCATTTCACATACAAATCGCCAAAGAGATTGGGAAATTTGGCGCATGGGTTGGTGCATCTGGACTATTAGCATGGTTTTATATATGGGCAGATTCACTCATCGTGAGCATGTATTTTAGCGGTCACCAATTGGGCATCTATAGAACCGGAAATCAGTTTGCATCAATGATATTTGCCATATTACTTGGTCCTATTATACCAGTTCTATATAGTCACTTATCGAAGATAAGTATTGAGAAATCTAGCGCCCAGATTAGTGTAGCATCCACCATCAACATACTAATTTTGTTTACAATACCTACCAGTATGATTTTGTTCCAAATTTCACCAAATATTGAAACAGTGATATTTGGTGAAAAATGGAACGGGCTATCTTTTATCTTGGGAGCGTTTTTCTTAATCCATGGCTTTTCTTGGATTGTCGGTATGAATGGAGAGTTTTTTCGCGCAACGGGAAAGCCAAATCATGAAACGATTGCAATGCTAGTGACAACCCCCATCTACCTAACCATTTATATATATTTTATTAAAACAGACTTACATGATTTTATTATTGCTCGTTTTTTTGCAATGACTATAGGCCTCTCTTTTCAACTTTATTTAGCAAGCCGATTATTTAAATTGAACTTAACTAGAATAATATATCTCATAGCGAAAACATCGATAATAGCAATGCTTTGTATCTACCTTATAAAAAAATACGTATTACCAACTTTTAACGAAGCCATTTTTAATCTATTTTCTCACGCATTAATTTATATAGTTATATGTGCTTCAACAATTTTTTTATTTGAAAAAAGTAATTTTATTAAAATTTATAGCCAATTACTCGGCAAGCAATCTCAGCAAAGTAAAATTTTATAAAACTATAAATTTCGCCACGCAATGCTATATAAAGACCAAAACT
>CAUOQW010000129.1:0-6528 GCA_963506825.1 uncultured Cellvibrio sp. | reverse complement strand
AGTGATAGAGAAAAATTCACCCGCAATAACATTAATATTTAATTCACTGGCGCGATCAATTACAAAATAATCGCCTGCAGGCAACATATTTGTGCCACGCGCAATAGTGCAATTTGCAGAGAATGCTTGGATAGCATCGTAGGTTTGGCCCGCATCAATACTGCGCAACAAAGCGCCCCCCTTCCAATTTTGGCCGCCACTCATGGCGACACCGAAACCATAGCCAGTTACATCATCCGTAATCGCTGGCAAATCCATAATCACGGTATTTGCAGCAACAACGAGCGGGATATTCTCAGAGGGCGGCTCAACACTAATACCCACAGCAGAGGACTGATATACGGCAGGCTCAGCACGTTTTGCAGAAATTTCTAAGCGCTGATCAGCACCGTAACTGATTGAGCCAATACGCATTACGGCGTAAAGCCCCGCGGCAACTTCAACATTAATAATGTTTGCAGGCTTTAAATAAATATATTTTTGCGGCAGAGAAAACGAATAGGTGTCACGCTCCATCCACGCTAAATTTATATAAATATCGGCAAGCTGCGCCGCTCTATCAGCTGTTAAAACAACGGGCAAGCTTTGGTTTTTATCGTTTGATGTACGAGATGGATAATGTGCGGGCTGTGTGTTGGTATCGTACTCGCGGTTATAATCCAAATAGGTTAACAAATACAAACTTGGCAATTGCGAATCTGTTTCACGCTCACGCCGAACTAATACACCAGGCGAATCACCCGCTGCACGCGCACCCAAATCAGAAAGCGGAATAGTCACAATGGGCGAGCCGCCGCGCTTCACAGCTTTTACGGTGTAGCCGTACTCTACAAAATCAAATAAAAACGCGGCTTGCAGTGGCCCTAATTTACCGCGCGCGCTGGTTACATCGGTAATGCGGTACCCATCTACATAATCACTTTCTAACGCGGTTAAATCGCGCAAAGCGCCAGGTATACCCGCTGCAGACATATGGCGACCCGCAACGGTATCTAAGGCCACAGGCTGCACAGCGTTAAAGTCTTTAAAGCGCCATTGCTCGTAATGTAGCTCGCCACTGTCAACACCAAAACGCGTTGTCCACCCGATCACAATCAACCCGCCGTACACAGCAAATTGCAACCCCAAAAAGCCGTCACTGGAAGGAAAGTAACCGAATGAAAAGGTGCGAATATTTTCTAAGGTATTGCCGTCGTAGACCCAGACTTTAAAAACGTCACCCGAGGCAATGGCACCGCGATATAAAAAACCATCGTCATACCACAACCGATAATATGTTCCACCCGTTGCGTTATCCGTTGCGCGGCTTACGTCAACAATACCATCCGTACCTAATTTTATAATGTGTGAATTATTAATAATGTAGTAATAGCCAGCACCGTAGGCGGCACCCAACGAGGGCTCGTCATCCCAATTAAATGAGCCAACATGCAACCGGCCACCGTGCACAATTTTTATATTGTCCTTACATATCCAACCCGTTGGCGCACCATCCTGATAAACATTTGGAATCGTGCCTGACGTAGGGTCGTACTGCTGCCAATGCAACGAACCATCAAACGTCAAGCCAGGGTAGCGATGAATGTCTGTGTTATATAATTCTTGAATCGGGAAAACCCATTCATTCTCATCCACATTAAAACCATGATGCGTAGCGCTTGCATTCCCGCCATAGTATGGAGTCCAATGCAAAATGAATGAGGCGTGCACTGGCGAGAGCGATCTAACATATGCATGATTTTCACGCCAAGAGAGATGGTATTCGTCAAACACGCTCGCCTCAAACGGCAATACCGATTCAAACACTTTCTGAAAAGGCAGCTCATCGTTTTCATTTTCAAAATCAGCAATCACCTCAACTTTTATAGGGCAACCCTGCAATCCATTCCCATATTCTGTTAAATCAAAATCATAAAAAATGATGTAGGCCGTACCTTCATAGCTTGGGCAATTACCCACACCCAGCACCGCTTCCATGCGCGAATCCGGATCTGTTTGCGTACCGTTGTAGTAACGCCAGCCAGCAGCGTTCGCGTTGCTCTGGCGAATAGATTCAACATCTACATTTTCACCCACAGAATAAATTAATTTTCCACCCGCCCAAATACGGCGAATTACACTACCAGGCATTGCCTCGCCAATGGCGACCGCAAAAGTAGCGAAATACGTTGTGGTTGTATAACTACCTTGTGAGTCGCCGCCCTTGCTGCCTGTTTTTTGTTTTTTGGCAACAGCTTTGTATTCATTATTTTCTAAATAAATAATGCTGCCGGTATTCGCGATAGTACCGTGTAGCGTGGCAAGGCTTACGCCGTAGGCGGCTGAGTTAAAGCTTTTATCTTCTAGCGTTGGGCCTTTTAAATCGGGGCCGGGGGGCGGGTCTATCATGCCGCCTAGCGAGCTGCCAATCGCGAAGCCTTTGACGGCTCCCATGGGGCCGTATAGAAAGAAACCACCAACAGCGCCAACAACACCACCAAGGGTTTGGCCTAGCGATTTACTCATATTACAAACCTATAAACAGCGGTTATTTTTTTAAGCCAAGTATCATCAATGCGTTGCTCAACCGTGCGGCCAATATCATCGTAAGCGTGAATCATGTAGCCGTTGCCAACGTAAATACCCAAGTGTTGAGGCGCGGCTTTTATACGCATTAAAATCACATCGCCCGCCGCCATTTCTGCAATAGGAACTTCAATTAAATTGGGTTGCGCATCTAAAAATTCTTTTAGCGTATTTTTAAAAGGCAAGCGCGGATAGCCCTGCATATCCGCGTGCTCTAGCGCTAATCGCGTAGCGCAATGAACAACTACGCCAGCACAATCCAATGCAACGCCACACACGCGGCCTTGATGTCTAAAGGGTGTGTTTATGCACTCGCGGGCATAGCCAACAATTTCATTCATTATTGAGCGCCGAATTTAGCAACAGTGGATTTTTGCGGTACATGCGGGAACGCACCAAAGCGTTTGCCGTTGGTGTGTTTTGTTATGCAATCTTCGGTAAAACGTTTGCGGCAACCCACGCGAATTTTGAATTCATCGCCAACTTGCGGCGTGAAATAAAATGGGGTTGCGAGCGTGATTGTGCCGTTGGTTAAGTAGGTTTTTACAAATGAATAGGAGAGCCCAGCGTTTAAACCCGTGGTAAAGATTAATTCGCCGTTACCAAACCAATCATTTGCATAGGTTGCATTTAGTGCAGACGCACGAAATTGCATATTGCTAATTGAGTGACTAACTACCGAATCAACATCGGTAAGCGTTGCATCAATTTTGCATTTGCTTTTATCGCTGGCGATTATTTCGCCATTGATATGGCTATCGCCAAATGTCCACAAACACCCGGGCGTTATTAAGCGGCCGCTGGTTTGATTTAATAAATCCATGAGCGATAAAAGTTCAAGCGTGTAGCGCTCATCTTCCTCGCGCACGCGGCCAATTTGGTAAACGCGCTCAGGCTCTTCGTCCTCAACGGGCGCAGCCCAATCAGTGAAGAATGAATACACGAATGCACCATCCCACTTGCGGCTATCCACTTGCTGGCGAGTGATTGCATCGGCACTGTAAACACTACCTACATCAATCACCGTGGCCCCACCCTCAACGGTTGCACTAATGTCGGTTTTCATGGCGAGGTCGCCGCTTTCGTAAACCTCGCTATTACTCATGACCAAGGCGCCGGGGTAACGCAACACAAACCGCAAAATGGTGCCGTCTACTGCCTCAAAGCGAATGCATTGAGTGCGGCGTTCTATGTTTACGGTCATGGGTTGAGCACCTCAACCAAGGTAATGCCCGCCACATCACGCAGGCCTCGCTCTAATGCGCTTACATCAAACGCGGCGGAAAATGCGCAGGGAATATCAAACCTGCAGCCGCCAGTTACCGCACCACTTGGCGCAACAGCAAATGTGACCTCGCCCGTGGTGTAATCCACCGTAAAGCCCGTAGTCACAACCACGCCAGCAACAGCAATTACAGCAGTGCCCGATTGAGGTTTTTTTAGCAAACGTTTTGGCCGGCCAACGGTAGGCAATGCAGTTTTGCCTAGGCCATATTCTTTTTGCAGCTGGAATTTTGTTGTAGTTATTTGCTTTAAGGTGCAATCCAACGCAGTGGGCGCGCTAACGCCATCTTGCGCGGTTGTGTTGTCGTCATGGCAATACACACGGAACGCGCCGTAAGTGCCTTACACGCGGCGGTACAAGCTTAAAATGCCATTGGACAACTCAGCCTTTTGTTGCGTGTAATCCACCGTAAACACATATTGGGGAATGGGTGAAATTAATTTTGTGTAGCGGTTACCGCCAGAATCTTCACCCGCATCTACCATGAATAATTCTTGGTACTGCACACCCAAGCGCATGGTAATGGGCAAACGCTCTTCTAAAAATGGCATTAGGTGTACCTCTGTGCGCGTGAAATTCCCGCTGCAACCGCACGCGATACCGCACCAGATGCTTGGCGCGCCTCTCTGGAATCTTTAATGCCACTCAGATTAATGTGAATTACATTAGAGCCACCACCACCCACAGCACCTATACTGCCGCTATTGCCGGGTATTAAATATTTCCTGCTGCCACTGGAAAATAATTCTGGGCGATTGTTTTCACCCACTTCATAAAACTTACCGCTGGTAACGGGGCCGCCAACCGCTTTACCGCCACCAAATAAACCCGCAATGCCAGAGAATAAATCAATAACACCGCCGCCACTTGAACCACTTGCACTGCCGGCCGCTTTTGGAAAAATTGCTCCCATAATGTCTGCGGCAACAGCCTGCGCAATCATTTTATTAAGCATATCCTGAAAAGCTTTTTCAATATCCACCTTACGACCGCTAAGCCCATCATAAATCGCATCACCAATACCCGACTGCATATCGCGATACATATTTTTTGTGATTTCGCTAAGCTCCTTGGTTCCTTTTTCCAATTCTTCTGTGCGTTTTTTATTGGCTCTATCAACAAGAACATTGGTTTCTTCAACCGTTAAACCAAGCTCTTTGATTTTTTTAATCATGTTGTCGTAGGTGTAATTCACACGCTCATCATCTGTCATGAGCGATTCTTTTATCGCCTGCAAATCTGCTGCACTTTTTGCGGCCAAATCATCTGCTTTTTGTTTTTCAGCCACTAAATCAATGCGCTTAGCCTCTATTTCAAACAAGGCAACAGTTTGCGCAGTGGCTTTTTGCAAATCACCATGCAAGGTGCGGTATTGAATTTTTTGTAACTCGGTGGCATTCATGCCGAGGGTTGCGCGTTCGCGCATGGTGGCAAGCTCAGCATCAAGCCCCTCTTTAAAGCGGGCGGCTTCCTCGCGGGCTTTTTCTGCCAACTTATTCAGCTCTTCTTTAGCGGCAGCACTAGCCTTGTAACCCTCCACCGTTTTCTGAAGATTCTTTACGCCTTCTGGCGACATACTTGGTAATTCATTAGAAGATTTGTCCGACTGACTCTTAAGCGCCGCACTAAGAATGGATTTTGCTTTCTCGATCTGAGGAATAATTTCCGCAAGCTGTTTTTTAGCCTGCGTTTGATCCATTTGCATTTCGAGTGAAAAAAAGGATTTTGGTTTTAATTGATCTTCCAAATAGGCCTTTTGCTCCTCAAGCCGCGCAATGTCATCGGCCGCTATTCCATTTACCTGCGAAGCCAGTTCCTCACCAACATAGGTTGCAAATTTACCAAATTCAGCAAGCGCCTTGGTAGACCACGCGGTAAAAGTTATTAAACCTTTTGTTAGGTTAGCAATGCCCTCCTGAGTTTGAGGGTCAGATAGAATGCCTGTAAAATCTGCCAAGTCATCAACCACTTCTTTAGCGATAATCGTACCCATGTGCGCCAAAGATCTATTAAGCGCGTGCAAATTATCGTTAAATCTTTCAGCAGCCTTTCCCGTTTTTTCATCAAGCACGCCGCCCATGCGCTCAAGTTCATCGCCCGCCGCTTTTAGGCCTTGCTTGCCACCATTGAGCAATGGAATTAATGCCGCACCCGATTTACCAAATAAATCCTGTGCGATTGCGGTTTTATTAGCCCCATCTTCAACTTGAGAAAATGCCTGTGCAACTTCGCCAAATAATTCATTGGTTGTTTTCAGCGAACCATCGGTATTTTTAATATTTATACCAAGAATTTTAAACGCATCTGCCTGTGCGCCCGTGCCTTCAGCCGCCGCAGCAATGCCTTTGTTAAATTTACCGAGCGAGCCGGTTAAATCACCAAATTCAACATCTGCACCCTCGCCCGCGTGGGCAAGTTTGGAGAGCTCACCAATTTGCACACCGGTAATTTGCGATTGCTTATACATAGCATCCGCATTATCAATAGCGGCCTTGGTGAGCACCGCCATACCCACAGCACCCGCCGCCGCAATACCTGCCGCAACTTTTGCGGTGCTTGCCACCGTGCGCTGAAAATTCCGTGCGTTAGCATCAAACAAACGCTGCGCACGGCCTAGGTCTGATTCCAAACCCGCTAAATTCGCGGCCAAATCAATTGTTAATGTACCTAATGACATT
>CAUOQW010000128.1:0-6533 GCA_963506825.1 uncultured Cellvibrio sp. | reverse complement strand
TGTTCGCGGCTATAAGATCTCCAGTACCCCGGAGTTGATTGTCGATGGCAAATACCGCGTAAGTACGCGGCTTGTTGCAACGCAAGAGGACATGCTTAAAGTTGCCCAGTTCTTAGTGGATAAAGTGCGTGCGGAACGCGCCGCTAAAAAATGATTCCCTATTTTATGCGAGGAACCAATCACTAATTGTTGGTTCTATTGTTGGTGTAGGATAGGTGTGATAGTCAATTAATCTAATGATGTTCGGAGTTAATTATGCGTATGTTCGCCGCCCTGATTGGGCTTGTTATAGGCTTTTCGGTTTCTGCTAGCAGCGTGGCTGCAGTTTATACGGAAGGTAAAGAGTACGTTGCATTGGGGGAGAAAGTGCGTCCCCTTGACTCCAGTAAAATAGAAGTAGCGGAGTTTTTTTCTTATGCCTGCCCATCTTGCTATAAATTTGAACCACATCTACAAGCTTGGGCTAAGAAATTACCGGCCGATGTAGCCTTGGTGCAAACGCATGTGAGCTTCAATCGCCCGGACTGGGCCAATTACCAACGTGGTTATTACACTATTTTGTCCTTGGGTGTTAAAGACAAGGCGCAAGAAGCGGTTTTCAATTCCATTTATGTTGCTAACAAAAATTTATCGGGCGCGCAAGATTGGGCCGACTTTTTGTCGCTCTATGGTGTCGATAAGCAAAAGACACTGAGCACTTACAATTCCTTCGGTGTAAATAGTCAGGTCAAGCAGGCTGAAGCGCGCACCCGCGATTTCAAAATCGCCAGCACGCCCACAATCATAGTGGATGGACGCTTTCGTGTAGCTGTTGCTAATCATGAAGAGATGGTAAAAGTAGCTCAGTTCTTGGTTGAAAAGGTACGTGCGGAACGTGCAGCCCCGAAACCCTAAGCCCTAAAAAAGTATGCCTTTGAAAAGCGCCCGCCTCAGCAATGACGCGGGCGTTTTTATTGGGCCGGATTAAGAGCGTATCTCTCGGTAGGTTTTATGAAGTCTGTCTATACTCAAGGTCATTAAAATACACTAATAGAGAAAAACATGGCAGATCGATCTGACGACAAGAATGCGGACTGGCGTGAGAAATATTTGGATGCGCTTGACCAGCAGGAGCAAATGGAAAAAAGCCTTGCGGCGCAACAAGAGCTTCTGCGTCGTGCCTTGGTGCGAGTCAGTGTGGCTGCCGAGGGGCAGGATGATGCCTTGGATGGCATTCTAAGCCAGTTGCGCGAGCGCATGCGCGGTACTATCACGGGAGACATTAGCAGTGTGCTAGCTCGGTTAGATGAGGTGGCTCTTAATTTTGAGCAGAACCGCGAGCAAAATGCGCTGGATGTTCGTCAATCCTTAATGGAAACCATTAAGCCATTACAGGCGTTGGATTTAACCCGCGGTGTTAAAAAAGAAATGAGTCAGTACCTATCGCAATTACCGGAGCGCAGTCGAAAAGTTCGCCTTTATCCCGCTCTGCTGCAACAGTTGGCGACCATTCAGCAACAAGCACTTAAAGAAATCGAGCAACCTAAAACCGGTTTTTTACAAAAGCTGTTGGGATCAAATAATTCTGTTTCAGTTGTTGAAAAAAATACCGATGAATCACCTACTGCTGTCAGCTTACCCGTGGATACTCCTGCTGGGGTATTTGCACCTGTCAGTTTTAAAGAAAAATCGTCTTTAATCGAAAATGTAGCGCTAAATATTGCCAATGAACTTCCATCTACGGCGAAAAATTATGCAGAACTACATTCGCAGTCTGCATCTGTTAGCAGTGTTCAAACATTGGATGTATTGTCTCCTCATGGTGAGCTGCCACAGAAATTTGTCGAACAAATTACGCAAGTGATTAACCAATTTTTAATTGGGTTAGAGCAAGAAGCGCCTCTGGTTAAAAAAGTTGAGTTGATTCGCACTCGTCTTAATGTTGCAACTACGGCAAATGCATTTATTAAAACTTTGGAGGAGTTGCGCGATTTAGTGATGCAGGCCTATCTCTCTGCCAACCAAGCTTTTGCCATTTATTTAAAAAATGTAAATCAAGAATTGGCCGATATTTATAGTTTAGTAGGCGGTGCCGTTGAGTCAGAGTCTACACGGCGAGTGGCTAGCAATAGTTTACAAAGTTCAGTGCGTAAAGGTATGGAGAACTTAGCGGCGAATGCAGAATCGGCGACAGATTTGGCGCAGTTAAAAAATTCTGTGCAATCGCAAATTGGCAATATTCGCCAAGCTTTAGATCATTATCAGCAGTCTGAGCAGGAACAGAGCCAATTGGCGACTCAACTTGAGGCGCTAGCCAGCAAAATAAAAATTATGGAAGACGAAGCTGAAAAAAATCGCACTGTTCTGGAAAAGCAACGCTACAAAGCGCTGCATGATCCTCTTACCGAATTACCTAATCGTGAATATTACAATGAACGCGCGCATTACGAATATCAGCGCTGGCAGCGTTACAGCCGCCCACTTACTTTGGCGGTGTTTGATATAGATCACTTCAAAAAAATTAACGATGGCCACGGTCATCAAGCGGGCGATAGAGTATTAAAAGTCATTGGCCGTTCGGTGGCAAAACGTTTGCGTGAAGTGGATTTTTTCTGCCGCTTTGGCGGCGAAGAATTTGTCGCGCTTATGCCAGAAACCAGTTTGGCTGATGCCATGCCGGTGTTAGATACTATTCGTGCTGCCATCGCCAACGCCGCGTTTAATTATAAAGATCAACCTATTTCAATTACGCTTTCAATTGGCGTTACTGAACTTAAGGTTGGTGATGATTTAGAGATGGCCTTTGCGCGCGCGGATGAAGCGCTCTATGTCGCCAAGTCTAGCGGGCGCAACTGTATTAAATCTTGCTAGTGTTTCGCTGCCGGCTTGCTTGTCGGCCAGTTAACACTAATTAACTAATATCAACAAAATTAATCGCCTGGCAAAACAACATAGGATTAAGCTACTACCGGTTTTAGTTTGGCAATTTTCTCCTTCCTATTATTAGCAAATCGGCTAGGTTTATCATGAAAAAAATAATGATCGCATGTGCCTTAATGGCAGCAGCTTGCGCGCAGGCAAAAGAAGCAAAGACAGCGGCTCCAGACTCCTTAGTGATTAACGACAAAAATTATTTTGCGATGCAGGGCTTAAACGTCACTGTATTTAGCGATATTTATCCTGATGGTCATCAAACGGGTGTTACGATTATTCAGCATGGCAGTCGTGTGGCGGCCAATGGTGATTTGCGCTTGGAAGTCTCGCCAGGGCAATGGTCGCCGGTACCTACCGGTGGTGAGCAAGTCGTAGATAAAGAACAGCGTAGTATTTCGCAAACTATGTCTTACCCTGACCCAACCAAAGATAAAAAGGGATTTAACCCGATTAATTATCCCGACTTAAAATTTTCTTACAAAGTGAATGTCACTGCCTTACAAGGCAATCAATTTAAAATCAGTGTGGATTTAGAAAAGCCATTGCCGGCAGAATGGATTGGGAAAATTGGCTTTAATTTTGAGTTATTCCCCGGTGAGTTATTTGGTAAAGCGTTTTTGATGGATCAACAATCGGGGATTTTTCCACGTCAGGCGAACGGGCCGATTGAAAATGTCGGCGGCGAATTTATTGCAACACCATTAGCTACCGGCAGCAAATTGGTAGTTGCGCCCGATGATGACAAACGCCGTATAGTCATTGAGAACGCCACCAAAAATAGCGGCGCAGGAAAATTGGAATTATGGGATGGTCGCGCCAATCACAACAATGGTTGGTACATAGTGCGTACCGCCATCCCCGCTAATGCAACCAAGAATGCTATTGAGTGGATCGTTACGCCAAATGTGGTAAAAGGTTGGCAGTACGAGCCAGTGTTGCAAGTATCGCAGATTGGTTACTCGACCAAACAACCAAAAAAGCTGGTTATCGAGCAGGATGCAACCGATTTAAAAGCGGATGAAATTACTATTTATCAGCTCACTGAAAATGGTAAGAAACTGGTGCGCAAAGCCAAGCCGCAAACTTGGGGAAATTTTCTACGCTATAACTATTTAACCTATGACTTCTCTGATATTCAAACGCCCGGCAGTTACGTGATTAGCTACCGCGATAAATCTACTTCATCGTTCAAAATTAGCGATGATGTTTTTGAGCGTCACGTGTGGCAACCAACCCTTGAGTATTTCCTGCCCATGCAAATGTGTCACATGCGCGTGAACGAAAAATATCGCGTATGGCACGGCTTGGATCACATGGACGACGCCATTATGGCGCCGGTAAATCTCAACCACTACGATGGCTATGTTTCTGGCCCATCCACTTTAACCAAATACAAACCGGGTGATCGTGTGCCGCATTTAGATGTGGGCAACTGGCATGACGCTGGCGATTTCGATATGCGTATCGAGTCGACAATGGGCACCATCTGGTTGTTGTCAGAAATGGTGGAAGAATTTGGTTTAAATTATGACGCCACTAGTATTGATCAAAAAACTAAAGTTGTAGAAATTCATCAGCCCGATGGTAAAAACGATGCGCTGCAACAAATTGAACACGGCTTACTCAGTGTGCTCGGTGGTTACAAGGCAGTGGGGCGTTTGTATCGCGGTATTATCGATACAGATTTACGCCAATACGTGATGCTGGGTGATGCCTCGGTCCAAACAGACAATCTTCCCTATGATCCAAAATTAGCGAAAGGGCAAATTAAAAATGATAAGTCAGGCAACAACGATGACCGCTGGGTGTTTACCGAGGATAATCCTAATCGCGAAATCAATGCAGTGGCAGGCTTGGCATCGGCAGCGCGTGCAATAAAAATCTACAATCCAGAAATGTCGAAAGATGCCTTGGCAGCAGCAGCTGATATTTATCAAAAATCATTTTCACGCGCCACAAAAATAGATGAAAAAACCTTTGCCGCCGCTGAAATGTTTTTGGCCACCAAAGATAAAAAATACCTTGCAGACTTGTTGCCACTTAAAGATCAAATTATTGCGAAAATCGACGAGGCAGGCTGGCCACTAGGGCGGGTAATGTCCAGCATTGACGATAAAGAATTTGTGGCTGCCATTAATGCCGCAGTTGAAAAACATCAGCTGCAAGTTCGTGAGCGCGCTATCAAAGAATCTCCTTATGGTGTTCCTTACAAACCCAATATTTGGGGTGCAGGTTGGAATATTCAGGAGTTTGGCGTTAAACAATATTTCTTCCACAAAAGTTGGCCGCAATACACAACAACTGATGCCTATTTCAGTGCATTGAATTTTGTATTGGGTGTTCACCCAGGTTCCAATACCCAATCATTTGCGTCGGGTGTGGGTGCAAATTCTGCAACGGTTGCTTACGGAACTAACCGCGCAGATTGGTCTTATATTCCTGGTGGTGTTATTTCTGGCACGGCATTGATTCGCCCAGATTTACCCGAGTTAAAAATATGGCCATTCTTTTGGCAGCAAACGGAATATGTTATGGGTGGTGGTGAAACTAATTATATGTTCTTGGTGTTAGCGGTAGATGCGGAGAATAAAAAGCGCAAGTAATTCAGTTTGTACTGAATAAATAAGGTAGGGAGTCGTCATCCGATGAAGGAATGCCGACTCCCTTATTAAGTTCCGCTCATCCTGAGCGCGAAGCAGTCGAAGGATTTTTTGTCGTGACCACTTCGCGCCAGTTGTTTCGCTCCCTATGCTCAATGTGAGCGGGCTTAAATTTTCTTTTCTGTATTATTTAAAATTTCTCGTTCCCAAGATAGGGCTTAGGAGTGAGGGTGACGATTCCCGCTTTAAATTAATTTTTCTGTAGGATTTAGATAATAAAACAAAAAGGTATTTATATGGCTAGTGCAGAACATTCTCTTTCCCGTCGTCAATTTCTAAACTAAAGTCTACTCAGCGGAGCTGCAATTATGAGTGGTGGAGCCTTATCAAGTTTATCGGCGGCAGCTGCACCCAAGAAATTTCATTTTGAATTATCCCTCGCGCAATGGTCGCTACATAAGGCGCTATTTGCGAATGAAATTTCAACTTTAGATTTTCCCGTGGTCGCACGCAAGTCTTACGGCATAGGCGCAGTGGAATACGTAAACCAATTCTTTTACGAAAAAGCCAAAGATAAAACCTTTTTGACGGAATTAAAAAAACGCTGTGACGACAATGGCGTCGTCAGCTCGCTAATCATGATTGATAAAGAGCCTGAATTGGCATCGCCCGATGCCAAAGAGCGCGCGGCAGGCGTTGAAGGCCATAAAAAATGGATTGATGCTGCCAAATTTTTAGGTTGTACGGCTATTCGTATTAATTTGCACGGTAACGGTACTCTTGAACAGTGGACTAAGGGTTCGGTGGAATCTTTACGCAGCTTATCTGCTATAGGTAAACCGCTTGGCATTAAAATTTTGGTGGAGAACCACGGTGGTTTTTCATCGAACGGAAAATATTTAGCTGAAGTTATGCGTTTGGCGAATGAGGTGAATATCGGCACCATGCCAGACTTTGGTAATTTCTGTGTGCGCCGCGAAGTAGCAGGTGATTTATGGAAGTCGCCCTGTGTTGAACAAT
>CAUOQW010000127.1:0-6568 GCA_963506825.1 uncultured Cellvibrio sp. | reverse complement strand
AGCTTGTGCTATCCGATGCTCAATCGCTTGCCGTTGGGCGTGACCATAGCCAGTTGGAACCCACCCATATGCTGTTCGCCATGCTTGAGCAAAAAGGTGCAGGCAGCGTGCGTTTGTTATTAACTCAGGCCGGCTTTGATGTGGCGGGTTTACGTGAAGCTTTAATAAAAAGGCTTGATGACTTGCCCAGCATAAAAAATCCTACTGGCGAAGTGGGTATGTCACCAGAGTTGGGACGCTTACTTAATTTATCAGACCGCTACGCGCAAAAAATTGGCGATAAATTTGTTTCCAGCGATACCGTATTAATTGTTGCCATGAAGGATGCGCAAAGTAGCATCAATGAGTTGCTGAAAAAATTTGGTAACGAACAACGCTTGCAGCAAGCAATTGAAAAAGTGCGCGGCGGCGAAAAAGTTGACGATGCTGATTCCGAAGGCAATCGTCAGGCGCTAGAAAAATACACCGTGGATTTAACCGCGCGCGCTGAATCGGGTAAGCTCGATCCAGTGATTGGTCGCGATGATGAAATCCGCCGCACTATTCAAGTATTACAGCGCCGCACTAAAAATAACCCTGTGTTAATCGGCGAACCGGGCGTAGGTAAAACTGCAATCGTTGAAGGTCTTGCGCAACGCATCGTCAATGGTGAAGTACCGGAAGGTTTAAAGAATAAGCGCTTGTTATCTTTAGATTTGGGCGCACTCTTAGCCGGTGCAAAATTCCGTGGTGATTTTGAAGAGCGTTTAAAAGCCGTTATCAATGAGCTCGGCAAACAAGAAGTCCGCGTTATTTTATTTATCGACGAAATTCACACCATGGTTGGCGCTGGTAAAGCAGAGGGGTCGATGGATGCGGGCAATATGCTCAAGCCTGCACTTGCGCGCGGTGAGTTGCATTGCGTAGGCGCAACCACGCTGGATGAATATCGAAAATATATTGAGAAAGATGCCGCGCTTGAGCGCCGCTTTCAAAAAGTACAAGTGTATGAGCACAATGAGTCGGATACCATCGCGATTCTGCGTGGCCTAAAAGAACGCTACGAAGTTCACCACGGTGTAGATATTACCGACTCGGCAATTATAGCCGCTGCAAAATTATCGCAGCGCTATATTAAGGACCGCCAAATTCCGGATAAAGCCATTGATTTAATTGATGAAGCGGCTAGTCGTATTCGCATGGAAATAGATTCCAAACCAGAAGAGATGGATCGCTTGGAGCGCCGTTTAATTCAATTAAAAATTGAGCGTGAAGCGGTTAAAAAAGATGAGGACGAAGCGAGCAAAAAGCGCCTTGCAAAAATTGATCAAGATATCGATAAGTTCGAACGCGAATTAAACGACCTTGAAGAAATTTGGCGCGCTGAAAAAGCCGCGCTACAAGGTTCGCAAGAAATTAAAAGCCAGTTGGAGCAAGCGCGTTTAGAGTTGGAAGAAAAACGTCGTAAAGGCGACTTGGCGCGTATGAGCGAATTGCAGTACGGAATTATCCCGCAACTTGAAAAACAGTTGGATATGGCGGGTCAAGCCGAAATGATGGAAATGAAATTGCTGCGCAATAAAGTTACCGACGAAGAAATTGCCGAAGTGGTTTCTAAATGGACAGGTATTCCCGTATCCAAAATGCTGGAAGGCGAGCGCGAAAAACTATTGCGTATGGAAGAAGCGCTGCATAAACGTGTTATCGGCCAACACGAAGCGGTTGTTGCTGTTGCCAATGCCGTGCGCCGCTCGCGAGCAGGCTTGAGTGATGCGAATCGCCCCAATGGCTCGTTTTTATTTTTAGGCCCAACTGGTGTGGGTAAAACCGAACTGTGTAAATCGCTCGCGGAATTTTTATTTGATTCTGCCGATTCCATGGTGCGGATCGATATGTCAGAGTTTATGGAAAAACATTCGGTTGCGCGTTTGATTGGTGCGCCACCGGGTTATGTTGGTTACGAAGAGGGTGGCTACTTAACGGAAGCTGTGCGCCGTAAACCTTATTCTGTGTTGCTGCTGGATGAAATCGAAAAAGCACATCCCGATGTATTTAATATTTTGCTGCAAGTCTTGGATGATGGTCGCTTAACCGATGGCCAGGGCCGCACGGTAGATTTTCGCAACACTGTGATTGTAATGACATCGAATTTAGGTTCGGATCGCATTCAAGAGTTAGCGGAAGATAAATCGTTTGACAGCGTAAGTTTTGATACAGATATTACTGACGAGATGAATAACTCGTTAAATAATGAAAATCGCTACAACGCCATGAAAGATGCGGTGATGGAAGTTGTGGGTGGGCATTTCCGCCCGGAATTTATCAACCGTATTGATGAAGTGGTGGTGTTTCATCCGCTCGGTCGCGAACAAATTCGTGGCATTGCCGATATTCAATTGGAACTGCTACGCAAACGTTTGGCCGAGCGCGATTTGGGCTTGGAATTGGATGATGCAGTGATGAGTAAGTTATCAGCCGTCGGGTTTGATCCGGTTTATGGTGCACGTCCTTTAAAACGCGCAATCCAGCAACTGGTTGAAAATCCTTTGGCAAATGACATTTTATCCGGGAAGTTTATGCCGGGTTCAATTATTCACGGAACTCTTAAGGGCGATAAATTGTTTTTTGAGCCCAAGCGGTTGCAGTAAGCGGGAATAAAGAAGGCCTTCAAAGTGACGGCCTTCTTTATTTTAAATTTTAGGATGTGCGAGGTGAAATTATTCGCAGCTTTCTTCTACAGCCTTAGTGGCCTCATTGGTTTTCTGCTGCTTCTCGTCGGGTGTTAAGTATCGGTATTCTCCGTCGTCCCCCTTAATACGAATTCGCGCATAGGTTTTAAGTGTATCCAGATTTTGACGTGCCGATTTACAGCGCTCGGGGTCTTTCAGGGACGTCTTTTCAGCCTCTGCTTTTTTCTCCTCCTTAGCTTTGTCATCAACAGCTAGGCTGTAATTGACGGGTTCGCTGTGGCCGGTTTCAGGTTTTATCGCCTCGGCTTGAGTGCCGAGCGGAGGCCGTTCACTGTAATGAACCTGACCTTTCTCATCCGTCCATTTATACACTTTATCTGGCGCGGAAAATGCCGTGCTGCTTGCTAATAAATAACAGGAAAAACCGAGGACCAAGGATACAGATGGTTTCATAGCAATAACTCATATTTACTAATAATGGATCAACTATAGCGCTATTAAACACATGGCGAAACACTCCTGAGTGGTAGTGTTAAGCAATTATTAAATTACAAAGCTAAATAATGAAAATGGCGACATTTTTTTCTTTAATGAAAATATTTTCATTGGTGCCTATGTTTGTGTTTCTGCGTGTGCTTGTATACATAACTTTACGTATGTTCGTATTGAACATGGTGAATGACACCTATAGCATGAAGTGGCCCTCCAACGGCTATGCGGATTCTAAACTTGTTTCCGGTAGTGACTTCTAGTGCTACTCCATATTGGTAAGGGTTTATGTGGCGTTAAGCACCAGTAAGTTGCCATTCGTAAAAAGTAATAAGGTATCTTCAACTCACCTACGTGACTGAGCTATAAGCAAATTTAGTTTAGTTATCGCAAGGTTTTTAATAAATTAAATAAACAACTTTAGTTATAGCAATATCTCTACCCTGAGTAATTGTTGTGACACAGCAGGAGAAATAGCAATGGTAAAGCATTTAACAATGGTGCTGGCAATGAGCGTTCTTATGACCGCTTGTGGTGGCAGTGATAATAAAAAACAAAGTAATAGTTCAAGTTCAGTGGCCGTAAGTTCAAGTTCTGCCACTGTAAGCTCAGCAGCAAGTTCGGCTGTTGTAAGCTCAGCAGCAAGTTCGGCTGTTGTGAGTTCAAGCTCATCATCAGTTGCTGTAAGTTCAAGCTCATCCAAATCATCAGTAGCAAGCTCAAGCTCATCAGTTGCTGTAAGTTCAAGCTCATCGTCAGTTGCTGTAAGTTCAAGCTCTTCAAAATCATCTGTGGCAAGCTCAAGCTCGTCATCGGTGGCAAGCTCAAGTTCATCAAAATCATCGGCAGCAAGCTCATCAAGCTCAAGCTCTTCATCGAGTGGTGTTGTTTGTGAGCCTAATCCAGATAGCGTTATCAATACTTGTGATGCGACTAAGTGGATGGTCGATGGTGGCAATGGTGGTAGTTTTGTGATTGGTGAGTTGGGCCCTATATTCACCAATGGCGCTCCTACCGGCACAAATAGCTGGAATAAGCCAGGTATGTTCTACGTCTTAGACTCACCAGGCCAAAAGGTTGCAGGTAAAACCTTGACTCTTGTAGTTGTTGTTGATCAGGCGTTTAAAGATAGCGGCGCTGCAGTACAACCAGTTATCCAACAAAATGGCGGTAGCTACGCTGGTTATTGGTCTTGCCAGAAAAACAATGCAGATCTGTTGGTCGGTCAGGAAACAGAGATTAGTTGTACGCAAAGTGGTGGTGCTCCTGCCGATGGCATTGACAGTCTTCGTCTGGGCTTCCAGCTCAACGAATCAAAAAATTACTTGGGTACACTAGAAATTATTGATGCAACTTGGGAATAAGTAGGATAGCTAGATCTAGATAGCTATATGAATTATTTCTTGCTGTAAAAAATGAAACCCCAAAGAAAAGTAAAGCTTCTTTGGGGTTTCTTTCTATCATGTTTAAATCAACTGATCCCACGCTAACTATTTAATTAATTTAAGTGTTGGTGGAGGGTCGCAGCGGTTCAAAAAAATAATTTATCTGTCGTCGGCTTAAGCTGAAGAGGTTGTATATGCGCACACACAATACCCCTATGGATCACAAATTTAAAAAGTCACTCCTTGCTATGTGTATCATGGCTTGCGCGGTGCCTGTTGTCGCTCAAGACACAGAAGAAAAGGCTGAAGATGTTAGCGAAGTTATTATCACCGGCACTCGAGTCAATTTAGAAAGTGCTCAAAATATTAAGCGTAATGCAGACACCTTTGTGGATGCTATTTCCGCGGAAGATATGGGCTCATTGCCTGACCGCTCTGTGCTTGAGGCTATGCAGCGTATTCCTGGTATTTCAATCGAGCGTTTTGCTTCTGCAAACGACCCCGACCATTTTGGTGTTGAGGGTTCAGGAGCCGTTATTCGTGGTATGAGTGCCACGCGTTCTGAATTTAATGGCCGCGATTCTTTTACTGCCAACTCTGGCCGCGGTCTTAGCTTTCAAGATGTGCCACCAGAATTAATGTCTGGCGTTGAAGTGTTTAAAAACCAATCTGCCGATATGATTGAGGGCGGTATTGGTGGTACGGTTAACCTTAAAACCCGTAAGCCTTTTGACAAAAATGACCGCGTTATGGGGTTTAACGTTGACTATTCTTATGGCGATATGGCCAAAGAGTGGACGCCTACCTTTTCTGGCCTGTTCAGCGATATTTTAGAGACAGACGGCGCTGGTCGTTTTGGCTTTTTGATTAATATTGCAAACTCGAAGTTAGATGGTGTTTCTCACGGTATTCAGTCAGATGCTTATATTGAATATAAAGATGACTACACCAACTTCACCAAAACATTACAAGCTCCTGATCCAGCTGCTGCCCACGCCGGTCCTGCAGATATGCCCGGCGCTGAACAGTTTGCGGGGAAAACAGTTTGGATGCCTAATGGCTCTAACCTTACTATGAAAAATGATGACCGCAGCCGTCAAGGTTATGCGACATCACTCCAGTGGGAATCGCCTGACGAAACCTTTTTGGCAACCTTCCAATTTATGCGTTCAGATGCACGCTTAACTTGGAAAGAAAATGCGCTTAAGTATCAATCTGGTTATGGCTCTCGCCAATCAATGCCTTTAGCGGGAACAGAATTTACCTTTGATGACGATGGCATATTCCAAGCTGGCACAATTACACAAGACGCTGCTTTTACTCGAAACTGGCGTGGTGGTAACCCTGCGGACTACGGTAGTTTTGGTAATGAGGATTATGTTGCGCCCTTTTACATGCCAGGCTTTAACGGCATAACCAATGAACAATTTAAGAATTTCTTTGAGGCTGCAACACCTGAAGCTCGCCAAACAGCTTTAACTGCCATTAGCGCCAGAGGTGCAACTGAAGCGGCTATGGCACAGCTGGCGGCGGCAACAACTGACGCAGAAAAAGCGGCAGCTATAAGAACCATTCAAGCTAGCTCTGAAAGCTTAGCAAGCCTGCAGCAATTTGGTTATAGATTCCAATCGGATAACCGAACCAAAGATACCCACACCATTATTGATGATTTTGGTTTGAACTTTAAATGGAATCCGTCCGATAACCTTGAGCTCACATTAGATTTGCAACATATCGCCGCTGAAACAGCAGATGATGATGTGCTTGTATCTATGGCTTTAAATGGTGCAATACAAGAGTTCGATACGCGTGGAGACACTCCCACTTTAAAACTCATAGAGCCTTGGCACGGTGTGCGCGACAACAATCCAGCTCTTTATGGTGTTGCTGGTGCTGGTACCGCAATCGATATTACTGGGAGAAAAGGTGAGACTCTTGCCGCCGCTACGGATCCTGATTTGCGTTACTACAATGGTTTTTCAAACGATCCTCAGGGGGATAAAAACTTTTTCCAAGACCCTAGCT
>CAUOQW010000126.1:0-6580 GCA_963506825.1 uncultured Cellvibrio sp. | reverse complement strand
CTCAACGATGGCAAAAAATAAACGGCGTTACGGGATTAGTGTTTGCCTTGGTCGGGATGCAAACGAATTCGGGCGCGCCAAGCTCCCAAAGCCGCCCGTGCACCTTGGAATTCGCGTTCGATTAAATCGGCTTCCAGTTCGGTGATTACACCATCGACCAAGGCTTCAGAAACCGCCTCGGCCACATCGCCTATTTGACTCATGACTTTGCACACGGTTTGCGATAAATCATCGTTGCTGATTTGCGTGGGCTCAGGCACTAAAAAGGCGGCCATACTGTGGCGCGCCAAGAGTGCATGGAGCGGCAATGTGGCATCCTTTACACCGGCGGCTTGGCACAGGCTAATAATACAAGACACTTCTTCAAACGAAGGGTAATGGGATGCAATGCCCGGTGCTAATTTATTGCGCAACACATTCGCCGACATATTCAGGTTTTGCGCAAGCGCTTCAATACCACCCGGATAAGCGCGGGCGATTTTATAAAGTGCATCGTGCTGGTTCATATCTGAATAGCGGCGAGTCATGGCAATCATTCCTATAGTTTTTGTAACTTATGTTTAATAGAGCGGTATTTAGTCGGGCTGTTGCAAAATGAAAGTGCGATTGTAACGAATCTGCGCGTTATTAATAGTGGTGATTTAGCAGCACATTTACCGCCGATAGCGGGTTTGAGCTTAGGTTGAAGCCCGTAAAATATGTATTTTCCTTTAATAATTGGGTGAGCAAATGAAAATAAATAGTGTGGTTTTATTCTTGCTTTCATTATTCATATCAAGCTGCGCGACTATGAGTAAAGACGAGTGCAAACAAGCTGATTGGTATTTAAAAGGTGTGGATGATGCTACCCAAGGTTTCGCGTTAGATCGCGTGGTGGAACACGGCAAAGCTTGTGCGCGCGTGAATATTGTTCCCGATATGAAGGATTATCGCGAGGGTCACGGCAAAGGCGCGCGTTTATATTGTGTGCCAGAGAAGGGTTATAGCGAGGGGCGCAATGGTGCTGCTTATCATGGTATTTGCCCTGTTGCATTGGAAGGGAGATTTTTGCGCGCCTATAACGATGGCCAAGAGCTGTATGCTATTCAGCACCGTATAAATACAATGCATAGCCAAATCAGCAGTAACAGTTCGCAAATCAACAATCGCTACAATGACATTGCGCAATTGAGACACGAGATTGTAAAAAGCAAGGATGAAAAAGATCGCCGCTACAAAATGCGTTTAATTATCGATATGGAACATGAAATTCGCAATTTGGATTTGGATTCACAGCGCGCCGAGCGCGAACTGTATTTATTAAATAATGATTACCGTGTGGTTGAAGATAAGCATCGCCGTATGGGCTATCTCAATTAGCCGTAAAATTTAACAGGTAAGAAAAAGTTTATGCCCAGTTTAAATCAACAAATATTTATTGGCGCTCTACTTGGCCTATTGGCGGGTGGCTTGCTGACGCAACTGGGTGATGCATCGCCGGTGCGCGAATGGAGTTTATACGTTTGCACTATATCTGCTGGTGTGTTTGTCGATCTGCTAAAAATGATTTTAGTTCCACTGATTTTTTCCACCATAGTGGTGGGGGTGGCTAACCTGCAGGCGCATCAACAAATTCATCGCGTCTGGATTGCAACGCTACTGTTCTTTGTGACCTCAACTGCCTTGGCAATGCTGTTGGGGTTGACGGTCATGAATATCTTTCGCCCCGGCGAAGGTTTGCACTTGGCAATGTTTCAACATTCGCTAACAAGCTTTCAAGACAAACAAATGAGCGGTTCAGAATTTTTTACGCAATTTTTGCATGGCTTATTTCAAAACCCCTTTGCTGCGTTTGCCAAAGGCGACATTTTAGCGATAGTAATCTTTGCCTTGTTTTTAGGTGTGGCCTTAGTGATGGGCGGTGAGCGCTATCGCAATATCTTAAATTTGTTTCAAGAATTTTTAGATTTAATGATGCGTATTGTGGGGTGGATCATGCTGATCGCCCCGCTGGGAATTTTTGCACTTTTAACAAAGCTAGTTGCAACGCAAGATTCCGCGCTTTTATCTACCCTTGCAAAATTTATTGTATTGGTAACGGGCTCAACCATAGTGCATGGCGTGATTGTATTGCCGCTGTTGCTGTATATAGTCACAAAAAAATCGCCGCTGTGGTTTTTTCGCGGCGCACGTGAAGCTTTAATAACCGCATTTGCAACCAGCTCAAGCAATGCCACTTTGCCGATAACCTTAAAATGCACCACCGAAAATTTAAAAGTGAGTAAAGATATTAGCGGTTTTGTTGTACCCTTGGGCGCCACTATCAATATGGATGGCACTGCACTGTACGAAGCCGCCGCCGCTTTATTTGTAGCCAATCTCGCCGGTATTGATTTAAGTCTTTCACAGCAGATGATTGTATTTGCTACCGCGATGATCGCCTCCATGGGCGCGCCGGGAATACCCAGCGCGGGAATGGTCACTATGATTATGGTGCTGCAATCCGTGGGCTTACCGATTGAAGCTATAGCAATACTGTTACCTATAGATCGATTGTTGGATACCTTCCGCACTGCCGTTAATGTTGAGGGCGATATGATTGGGAGTGTGATAGTGCAGAAACTGGTAGAGGGTAAAGAGGGTGCTTCGGTGGATAAAGTTTAGACGGTAAATGGGGTTACTCTGGTTCCCAAGCTGGAGCTTGGGAGCGAGGGAAGGAAGAGTAAATCGGGTTTGCTGTGGGTCACGTTGAAGATGATTACTAAAAAAATAAATGCATGTGAAGTATTTCTGAAGGAACTTAAAATTCATATTCCTAAGTTTGAGCTAGAAAGCCTAGGTAAAGAAGCTGGCTTTGTGTATCCCAACGGCTTTTCGATAGAAAATATTGAACGTATTCTCCTTTGTGAGAAAATGCCGGGCGACGATTTTGCAGAGTACATTTGGGCTATTTATGAATGTAATTATGAAAATTTAGAGCGTTATTCTCCCTGGGTTAGAGTTCTTGTTTCTAGTGTTTATACCTATTGTTATAAAATTAATCAGGCGGGCGTTAGTGTTCAGAGTGACTACTTTTGGTTGGGGATAAGGGCGGCTTTGGATGATGAGTCTGGTAATGTTGCGAAATTTTTCTTTGGGTTTATTGACTGGCTATGTTTTTCTGTTAAACCTGATGATGGTTACGATGATTATTACTCATGGGTCTCTTGGTTGTGTTTAAAAAAAATTATCAATGATTCTAATTGTGACGATTATTGGGGTGTTGTTAATGAGTTATTATCAAGAGAGTACGATCATGAGTTTATTGATTCGATGGATGTTTCCATGAACAGAAGTGAATCGTGGTGGGCTATTTTTTCTGAAATTAATAATTTTACATTGACGGAGAGTTCTTCTGTAAGAAAAATAATTTTTGGTTGTGATTTGTGTGATGAGGACCGTTGACCTAAGCCGAAAGGGGTGGAGAATTAAACACGAAAGGGGTCAGAATGAAAGGGCTCAGAGTGAAATTAAAAGCTAGATTTACTCAGAATAAACAGCCCTCAATTTAATCTTACGCTGAACCCAATTTCAATCTGAGGTGATTTACTCTCGTTCCCAAGCTCCCGCGTGGGAATGTATACACATAATTAAGTTGCTACACACTCCCAAGCTGGAGCTTGGGAGCGAGGGAATAACTATCTATTTCGCGATTGTTCCTTCTTTTTTCACAAAAGGCACATTCACCGTTAAATAAGTTGCCGCTCTCCAGCACCATTCTAATGGGCCGTAGTGGAAGCGTTTTAACCACCAATGGGCAAACAACACTTGCAAACTAAAGAATGCAATGCCGATCATTAGCGCCTGTGCTTGGGTCAGTTTGTCGTACATGTGCAAGCCGTAGCCGTAGAAAAAGGGAACGCCGCAGAGGCTTTGGCTGACATAAATCGTTAAGCTCATACGTCCCACCGGAGCGAGTACACCGAGAATTTTTTGTCCAAGGGGTTTCAAATAAGCTGCGATAAACGACAGCACCAGAATCGTCATAAATGCAACGCAGAAATAGCCGTTGATCATTTCATCCAAATACCATTTGGCCATATTGCCTTCAGGCCAGAGCGCTTTTACCGCAGGCGTATTCAAATACTGCTGCAAAGAGAAAAAAACAATTGCACATAAGATTGAAAAGACAAGCAGGGTTTTGCGAATATGGCTAAATTTAATCGGGTGAACTAAAAAGCCGATGCGCCCCAACACCAAGCCGATTAAAAACAAGCCAAATAATTGAAAGCCGCGCGCGCCATCAAAAAAGAAATACCATTTTGCCAGCGAGCCGGTGCTGACGTTAAATGCGAGCACTTCTGGCAGCGTGCCTTTTGTCCAGACTGCGGCGGTTTGTTCATAAAGAATCCAGCTGTAGGGTTTATCGTTTGCGCTTGGTAAATTTTGCATGGCTGCCCAATAGGGATAAATCAAATGGGGTGTTAGCAAACAGACAACGGCTAGCGTAATTAACCATTTGTTAGGAATGCGATACGCCAGAATTAAGAAGAAACCATAGCCCGCTAAGACTTGTAATACCTCGCCGGAGTACACCATGCTGTTAAGTGTGCCGATGGCAAATAAAATCGCCAGCCGCCATGCAAAGCGCAAACGAAAATCCACGCCTTTTTGTGCTTGTTTATCCATGATGATAAAAAAGCTGATGCCAAATAGCATGGCGAAAATTGCGTAGGCTTTGCCAGCGAATAAAAAGAAAATGACATCGTGAACTTTGCTGTCTACCGGGTTTTGCCAGTAGAGTTCAAACAATTCAATTGCGTGAACTAGAAGTAAACCCATAAGCGCAAAGCCGCGCAGGGCGTCCACCAGTAATACGCGCTGAGGGGTTTCGGGGTGTTGCAAAGGAGTGGTTGTATTCATAATTTTTTCTTCTTGGGATTAGATTAAATTTTTATCGGCAATTTATACCTATATGGCTTATGGGTGTCAGGTGTTATGTTTTAGTGCGCTAGGTGTGGCAAATATTGAGCGACTTTATTCCATGTGTCCCTTTAAGAATTGTTAAGTTAGGGATTACATAGGTATTCAGAGATTATTTTAGTTGCACTCACCCTATAATGCGATTTTTCGCCTGCGCTGGAGTAACTTGTGTCGCGTGCTGTAACCGAAATTCCCGCCGTCAATTCAAAAACTTTCTTGATTACCTTGCTCATGCTGGCGTTGCCAGTGGCAGGGCAAATGCTGTTGCAATCTTTTTTGGGCATGGCCGATGTCATGATGGTCGCGCCTTTGGGCGAGCAGGCTATTGCTGCCGTAGGTCTTGCTGCCAAAATTCATTTTTTACTCTTGGTATTGATGAGCGGCTTTGCGACGGGCGGCAGCGTGTTGATTGCGCAGTATAGCGGCGCTAAAGATTTTGCCAGTTGTCAGCGGATGTTTGCGGTCACCTTGGTCGTGGGTATTTCAATTATTGTTCCCATTATGTTTGTGTGCGGCTTTGCTGCACCTATCTGGATTCATTGGATTAATCCTGATCCGCACGTCGCAAACCTTGCCGCACAATTTTTAGTGATTACTGCTCCCGTGTTATTACTCACACAAATTATTGTCATTATTGAGGCATCACTGCGCGCGCTTGGGCAAACCACTATGCCGTTGATCGCGGGTATTATTGCGGCTGTTATTAATGTCACTTTGAATTACGCCTTAATTACCGGTAACTGGGGTTTCCCTGCATTAGGCGTAGCCGGTGCTGCATGGGCGACCTTGATTGCGCGTTGCGTGCAACTGCTGTTTATGTTGGCCTATGTTTATGGCACCAAGCACGGCTTTGCGTTAAAACTGAAACAATTGGCGCAGGGAATTGATCCTGTACAAATTAAGCGTTACCTCGCATTTGCGCTGCCCTTAGTTGCTAATTACGGCATTTGGGCAGTGGGCAATGCGACCTATCATGTAGTCACTGGTTACGCTGGCACCGATGCGCTCGCAGTTATGGGCATGGCAGTACCGGTTGAAAGTATTTTCTTTGCGCTTTTTGTGGGGTTAGCGAATGCGGCAGCAGTATTAGTTGGTCGTGCCCTCGGTGGTGATAATACGGAAGAGGCTTGGCGATTACAGAAGTTTTTTAATGGCTTAACGTTTGGTTTATTAATCATTATGACGGCTGGCTTATGGTTTGCTCGGCCTTGGGTGTTGGAAATTTTTAAACCCCTTGCCGATAGCACCGCGCAATTGCTTATGCAGACCTTAGCGATTTTCTGTGGTCTTGTTTGGCTAAAAGTATTCAACATGATTCGCATTATTGGCGTGCTGCGCGCCGGTGGCGATAATAAGTTCTGCTTAATAACAGATACGGTAGTCATGTGGGGAATAGGTCTGCCCATTTACGCCATTGCAGTTTTTATCGGCGGCTGGTCGTTTACGATTTTATACGCGTTAATGTTTTTAGAGGATGCCCTAAAGTTTCTACCGGTGTACTTCCGCATAAAAAAACGAAAGTGGATGAACAATTTAACTCATGCGCATTGACCAGATCTGCTGCATGAATAATCTCTGAAGATATCAATCCCAATTGAAAAGAGTTTGCTGCTGATTTAGGTGCCGCCTAAATCTCCCT
>CAUOQW010000125.1:0-6591 GCA_963506825.1 uncultured Cellvibrio sp. | reverse complement strand
TTAACTATTTTAGGCGGCATTATTATTGCCATAGGTTTATTGGCGGGCATATTGTTTTCATGGTGGTTGGCTGCAGAATTGCGCCGCTTGCGTAAATACGCATTAGCGGTAAGTGTCGGTCAGCGCGCGGTATTGCCTGAAAGTAAAATTGCCAGCGGCGAATTAAATCAATTGGCCAGTGCACTTGAATCTATGCGCATTGAGTTAGATGGCAAAGCCTATATTGAACGCTACGTGCAAACCCTGGCCCACGAATTAAAAAGCCCGCTCGCTGGTATTCGCGCCGCCGCTGAATTATTGCAATCGCCTATGTTGGAAGAACAGCGCATGCGATTTATTAATAATATCGACGCTGAAAGTATTCGCATGCAGCAACTTATTGAGCGCTTGCTCAACCTCGCCTTGGTTGAACAGCAGCAAGAATTGCATGAACGAAAAGAGATCGCGATTAAACCGCTGTGGGATGAATTGATTGAAGCGCAATCAGCCCGAATTCTGCAGCATGGTATTCATTGTGAAAACACTATTGCTGCGGATGTCATTATTGCGGGCGAGACTTTTTTACTGCGCCAAGCTTTCGCAAATTTGCTAGAGAACGCTTTAGATTTTACGCCAGATGGCGGCCGCATTCGTATTTATGCCGAGCGAGACGATGATCAACAAAAAATTGCCATAGAAAACCAAGGTGAGCCCATTCCTGATTTCGCATTCGCGCGCTTAACCGAACGATTTTATTCTTTGCCGCGCCCGGCAACCGGCAAAAAAAGTACTGGCTTAGGTTTGAATTTTGTTCAGGAAGTAGCGGCTTTGCATAATGCGAAGTTACAACTTCGTAATACTGGTGCGGGTGTTGAAGCAGCTATTATTTTCTAACTTCACACAAACTACACAAACTCCTCACCTAGCCCACATAAGCGCCACACGCGCATTCGTCATTATGCTTCTGACCCAATAAATATCAGGAGCAACTCATGAAACGCCCTTTACTGTTCAAGCTAACTACCATCGCCCTCCTTATGCTATTGCTGATGATTCCTATCAGCATGATTAACGGTGTAATTAACGAGCGCACCGCATCCCAAGCACAAGTTGTAGAAGAAATTGCTAAAAGCTCAAGCTATAGCCAAAAACTCGTTGGCCCCGTGTTAGTGGTTCCCTATATAAAAAAGGTTAAAGAATGGAAGGTGGATGCAGATACTAAAGAGCGTTACCAAATCGATGTTGAAGTGAACGGGCAGTTATATTTTTTACCATCGGCATTTGCGGTAGATGGAAAGCTAAAAACGGAACGGCTCGCGCGGGGTATCTATGAGGCGCGGTTATATTACGCAGATAATAATATTTCTGGCCATTTTGATGTGCCTATCAATTATGGCATTACTGAAAACTTGCCAGATTACGAATTTGATTCACCCTATATCGCCATGGGTATTAAGGATATTCGCGGTATTCAAAACGGCCTTAGTATTCAAATTAATAATGATCGTGTGGATATGCAAGCTGGCTCAAAACTTAAAATTTTGGGCGAGGGCGTACATGCGACTATTAAACATCCCGATCTATCACAAAAATCTATTCTGCATTTTAAATTGAGCTTGCTGTTAAAAGGCACTGAGTCTTTGAGTGTTGTGCCTATTGGGCGCGACTCTACAGTGAACTTAAGTTCTGATTGGCCTCACCCCAGCTTTATTGGGGATTACCTACCCACTACCCGTGAAATAGATGAAACAGGTTTTACCGCAGCGTGGCGCACCTCTTATTTTTCTAGCAACTTGGAGGAGCATTTTAATCATTGTGCGTTTGCGGGTGATTGCGAAGCTTTTCAAAGCCGAGTCTTCGGCGTGAGTTTAATTGACCCTGTGGATCAATATGTAAAAAGTGATCGCGCAATTAAATACGCCATTTTATTTATTGCACTCACCTTTGCTGGTTTCTTTTTGTTTGAAATTTTAAAGCGTTTAGCAGTTCACCCCATTCAGTATGGCTTGGTCGGCTTGGCTTTGGCATTTTTCTATTTGCTATTGGTTTCTTTGTCTGAACATATTACGTTTGCTATGGCTTATTTAATTGCGTCATCCGCTTGTATTTTGTTGATTGGTTTTTACGTAAGTTATGTATTGCACAGCGTTACGCGCGCTGCCATTTTTTCAGGCTTGCTCGCATCGCTCTATGGATTACTATACGGCTTATTAAGCGCTGAAGATTATGCGTTGCTTATGGGGTCTTTATTGCTGTTCGGTTTGCTGGGCGTATTTATGATTCTAACGCGCAAATTGGATTGGTATGCGGTTGGTCGCACAGAAAAAGCCGAAGCTTAATGTGTAGATTGGTATTCGCGGCTTGTGCATAAACAAGCCGCGGTTCAACAAGCTCGGGTTCAATAAACTGCTATTCAATAAATCGTGGATTTTATATGTTGTCATCGTTTCGTCTGCTTCCTTTTGCTGCTGTTTTCTTCTTTGGTTTTATTCTCTGGATTATTGTTGTCTCTGATATGGGTGGCCCTAATGTTTTAATCGATAGCGTTCGTGCAATTCCCTACGGCGATAAGCTTGGGCATTTGGGACTCTATGCAGTGCTTGCGTTACTCGTAAATCTATCCTTGAAGCCACGCAAACAAAAATATCTTGGATTGCCCTTTGGTTGCGCCTTGGTACTAGTGTTTGCTTTGTTAGAAGAATTATCGCAATACTTTTTTCCTTCAACCCGAATGCTCGATATTCAAGATGCTTTGGCGGATATTGTTGGCGTTTATCTAGCAGCTTGGGTTTGCGTGAAGTTGAATATAAAAAAGGACAGTAAGTGAAAAATCGAGTTAGAAATAAAAAGGGGCTAGCTGTTACCAGCTAACCCCTTTTTATTTTTCGCTCTTAAGTATTAACGAACTTCTTATATTAACGAACTTCTTATATTAACGAATTATGGTATCAATCTTTGCAATATCATCTGCGCTAAACTCAAGATTGTTAAGTGCTGCAACAGAATCTTCAATTTGTGCTGGGCGGCTTGCGCCAATTAAACACGTGGTTACGGCATCGTTGTGTAATGTCCATGCGATAGCCATTTGCGCTAATGATTGTCCACGTGCTTCGGCGATTTCATTCAGCTTCTGAACTTTTTGTAATTTTTCTGGCGTAATATCTTTGTTGTTTAAATAGATAAGTTCAGGGCGAGATGCACGTGAACCTTCTGGAATCCCATTTAAATATTTATTGGTTAACACGCCTTGCGCTAAAGGCGAAAACACAATTGAGCCTACGCCTTCTTCTTTAAGCACGTCAGTCAAACCATCTTCAATCCAGCGGTCAAACATGTTGTAACGTGGTTGGTGAATTAATAGTGGTGTACCGAGTGATTTCAAAATGGCGATGGCTTGTTTGGTTTGCTCTGGTTTGTAATTTGAAATACCTACGTAGAGCGCGCGGCCAGAGCGAACAATATAATCCAGAGCTTGCATGGTTTCTTCTAGCGGTGTTTCGGCATCCATACAGTGATGATAGAACACATCAAAATATTCCAAACCAGTGCGCTTTAAACTTTGGTCGCAACTGGCTACTAAATATTTGCGTGAGCCGCCAATGCCGTAAGGGCCTGGCCACATATCGTAGCCAGCTTTACTGCTGATAAATAATTCATCGCGGTAGTGCGTAAAATCTTGTTTGTGAATTGTGCCGTAAGTGCTTTCTGCGGAGCCAAAATTAGGGCCATAGTTGTTGGCTAAGTCGAAATGGTTAATACCTAAATCAAACGCTTTGCGTAACATGGCGCGCGCATTGGAAACGGAATCTACTGCGCCAAAGTTTTGCCATAAACCCAGAGATAAACGCGATAATTGCACGCCGCTTCTACCGCAACGCTTGTACTTCATGGTTTTGTAGCGCTCTGGACTGGCGACGTAAAGTGGGTTTGGCTCGTGAGTAATCATTGTTTGCCTCTTGGCTTGCCGTATGTTGTAGTTTGTTGGTTCTAGTTAACTGTAAATGTTGGGCATTTTAGCTGATGCACGCCAGCTTACGTATAGCCTTCTTGTAAAGAAGCGTCTTATTTTTAAAACTCAGTCTTTACTATTGAATGCACATGAATCGTGTTGAAAATTGTGTCCAGCTTTATGGTTAAATTGACTATGTGTTTTTGGCTTTGAATGTTGTTGAAAAAGAGATAACAAAGTTTATGAAAATAGTGGTGGTGTTTCCAACAGCTACAGAGGCGAAGTTCTTTTCGCATCCGCGCGTGGCTGCTGAACAGGTGATAGTTGAAATAGGCGGCGTGGGCTTATCGGCAGCGGCTTATAGCACTACCAAGATTATTGCGAAGCATCAGCCTGATTGGTTAATTATGGCGGGGATTGCCGGAGTTTATGCGCATTCCGCGTTTGCAGTAGGTGATGTGGTTTTAGTCAGCAGCGAATGTGAATCTGACTTGGGCTTTTTTACCCCTAGCGGTTTCACACATTTGGCAGATTTAAACTTGAATATGGATTTTACTATCGCTAAGGAATATCTGTGCCCGTATCTACCCGTACAGCCTATCTTGCCCATCGCTAAAAGTAATTCCATGAATGCGGCTATGGCACCCTTTGTTCAGACGGCGGGTGTCGATATAGAAAATATGGAGGGCGCTGCTTTCTTTCAGGTGTGTTTGGCTGAGCAGCAAAAGTTTTTAGAGGTGCGCAGTATTTCTAATCTGGTGAAAATTGGCGATGACCAATGGGATATGGAGGGATCGATTCGGGCGTTAACCACTGGCTTGCATAAGGTGCTTGATTATTTGCTCGCTTCGGAGTCTTGAGCCTCGATGCTTATTTTAATGTGACCCTTCGACTGCTTCGCGCTCAGGGTGAGCGGGTGAAGGAGAAGGATTGTGAGTTGGTTCAAGAGATTTCCGCTCATGGTGAGCGCGAAGCAGTCGAACCACGCACAAAAAAATAGGGCCGCTTACGCGGCCCTTGTGCAGATATTGTCCATAAACTCTGTAGTAGTCAGTGTACGATCCGTCCCAGTCCCTGTTTACCCCCTTGGGTTTATTCCTTTCGCCTTGCATCCCTCGTCAATCCTTTCTTGGCCTTTCCTGAATCTTCCTGACTTTCTCCTTTAAGGGGACGCCTCCGTTGACCTTGCCTGGCCACTTCACTCACTGTCTACTTCCTGATGTTTGCCATTATCTAGAGAATGGCGGCTCACTAATAGTCGCTAAAAGCGCTATTTCTTGTAGGAAATTGACTACAAGGAGTTGCAGACATCCGCCCTATAGATCATTTGATGATCTTGTAGCAGGGTTTATATTCGCGCCCCGGCAGCTTCATGCGGTTTTGCTTGGCGAAGGACTCCAAGAGTTCATCGACCGGATGCATGATCTCGGCATCGCCGTGCAGTTCAAAGTGGCCGAATTCTTCAATGGTGCGAATTCCGTCCTCTTTTACGTTGCCTGCTACGATTCCTGAGAAAGCGCGGCGTAGGTTGGCGGCGAGTAAATGACTGGGCTGGTTCTTATGCAGCTCAAGATTGCGCATATTGTCGTGCGTGGGGATAAACGGGTGTTGTAGATCGGGGCTGATGCGCATCTGCCAATTGAAGTAATAGGCGTCGTCGCTAACCTTGCGGAATTCGCGCACTTTTTTAATGCCTTCAACCATTTCGCGGGCGACTGCATCTGGGTCATTGACGATAATTTTGTAGTGCGATTGCGCCTCGGCACCCAAGGTATCGCCAATAAATTTATCTACACGCTCAAAGTATTCTGCTGAGCTGGCTGGGCCGGTGAAGACGAGCGGGAAGGGGATATCCTTGTTTTCGGGGTGCAATAAAATTCCCAAAATATAGAGAATTTCTTCGGTAGTGCCCGCGCCGCCGGGGAACACAATAATGCCGTGGCCAAGACGCACAAAGGCTTCAAGGCGTTTTTCAATGTCGGGCATGATGCTGAGTTGGTTAACGATGGGGTTTGGCGCTTCTGCCGCAATAATTCCAGGTTCGGTAATACCAATGTAGCGGCCGTTGGGCGTGCGCTGTTTAGCGTGGCCGATAGTCGCGCCCTTCATGGGGCCTTTCATGGCACCCGGGCCGCAGCCTGTGCAAATATCCAAGTTGCGCAGACCGAGTTGGTAGCCCACTTCTTTGGTGTAGTCGTATTCGCCACGGCTAATCGAGTGCCCGCCCCAGCAGACGACGAGGTTTGGGTCTAGCCCAGCATGCAGCAAATTGGCGTTGCGCAGCATGTGGAAAACGGCATCGGTCAGGCCTTCGGTGGTTGTGGTGTCAAAATTTGGGTTTTCGCTGATGGCGTCATTGTTGTAAATCACATCGCGCAACACGGTGAACAAGTGTTCGTTAATACCTTTAATCATTTTGCCATCGACAAACGCATTGGCTGGTGCATTTTTTACCGCGAGTTTAATGCCGCGCTCCTGCTGCACAATGCTGATATCAAAATCGCTGTAGCGCTCTAATAATTCTTTGCCGTCATCCAAATCGTTACCGGTATTCAGTACCGCGAGCGAACAGTTGCGGAACAATTTATAGAGGCCGCTTTGGCTGGAATCCAATAATTTTGCGACTTCAACTTTGGATAAAATATTGAGCTGCCCGTGTGGAG
>CAUOQW010000124.1:0-6623 GCA_963506825.1 uncultured Cellvibrio sp. | reverse complement strand
CCTTCCCAAAACATTACCTCGCAGTAGTGCTCACTGCTGCCTGCTCGCCTGCTTTTGCCGATAAACTGCCCACCGATAACTTAGAAGAAGTTATCGTTACCGCATCGCCCTTTGCCAAAAGTATTGAGGCGGTAAACAAACCTGTAAATCTGTTGAGCGGCGACGATTTACAAAACGCCTCTGCATCAACCCTTGGCGAAACCCTGAATGGCCAACTCGGCGTTAGCTCCGCCAGCTTCGGCCCCGGTGTAGGCCTGCCGATTATTCGCGGCCAAAGCGACAACCGCGTAAAAGTCATGCAAGACAGCGTTGGCTCTATGGATGCCTCCGCCGCCAGTCCAGATCACGCAGTAACCCTTGAGCCATTGCTCGCCAATAAGATTGAAGTGCTGCGCGGCCCAGCCGCTTTGCGTTACGGCAGTGGCGCAATTGGCGGCGTGGTGAACGTCTTGGATAACCGCATTCCCAGCGAACTTCCCGATGCTATTAGCGGTGGTGCAGAGCTGCGCAATGGGAGCGCCAATAACGAAACCGTAGGCGTGGGCAGCCTCAATGCCGCCGCAGGCGATTTTGCATTTCATATCGATGGTGTTAAACGCAAAAGTGATGACATGGAAATTCCCGGCTATGCCGAAAAATCCCCGCAAGATGTAGCCACCGCCAGCAAAGGTTTTATTCCCAATACCAATGCAGAATCAACCAGTGGCACTCTCGGCGCATCTTACATTAGCGGCAAAGATTTTATTGGCATAAGCGTAAATACACTCGACAACAATTATGGCGTGCCACCCGATGGCGACGAGTTAGTGCGAATTGATATGCACCAAACTCGTTACGATCTAAAAGGCGAACTCAACAACCCCTTTAATGGCTTTCAAAAAATTAGTGCACGCCTCGGTCACAACGATTACGAACACACCGAAATGGAAAATGGTGAAGCCGGTACAAAATTTACCAACGATGCTTACGAAGGCCGCATTGAATTAATTCATAACCCACTCGAACTTTTTAATACTGATTGGAATGGCGCGCTCGGTGTACAAACAGCACAAAGCACCTTTGCGGCGATTGGTGAAGAAGCTTTTATTCCTAAAGCAGATATTAGCAATTTTGGTTTTTTTATTGTGGAGGAAACCAAACTCGACGACTGGACCTATGAAATAGGTGCACGGGCTGACACTCAAAAAATTTCACCAGAAGCAGGAGGATCAATCAGCCATGACAGTCTTAACTTATCCGCTACCACTAGCTGGCATTTTAGCCAAGCTCAACAATTCAGCTTGGGCCTCGCACAATCACAGCGCGCGCCCAGCATAGAAGAATTATTTGCCAATGGCCCACACCCCGCCACCGGCAGTTTTTTAATTGGCGATGAACAGCTTAACGAAGAAACCAGCACCAATATTGAATTGGGCTACCACTGGCACGGCGATAAAATTCAATTTTCCGGCAATCTTTTTTACAACCACGTTAAGGATTTTATTTACGCCGAAAATCTGAATGAAATTATTGACGACCTAAACGGCTACCAATACATCCAAGCCAACGCCACCTTTAAAGGTTTTGAAACTGAATTAAAAATTCAATTTCATCCCCAGTGGAACTTGCGTTTATTTAGCGACACTGTACGCGCAACCTTGGATGACGGTGGCGACTTACCACGCATAACACCCGCACGTGTTGGCGGTGCTCTGGATTTTAATCTGAACCAATGGAGCGCTAATATCAGCGCAACTCACGCAGCCAAACAAAATCACGCAGGCCACGACGAAAGCGAAACCGATTCCTATAATCGCCTAGATGCCCGCGTGGATTACACCTTCAATAACGCCGGCACAGATTACACAGTCTTCGCCAAAGCCACCAACCTAACCAACACCGATATTCGCAATGCATCTTCTTATTTAAGAGATATAGCGCCAGAGGCGGGTAGAAGTGTGCAACTTGGAATTAGGGTGAAGCTTTAATAGACCACACATTAACCAATTGCAGCCCCCTCACTAATGTAGTAACGTACCTACATTAGTCAAAAAAGAGGGGGCTCTATGGCATCTATCTACTCCAGCAGAGAATTCAATCAAGACACTAGCGGCGCCAAAAGAGCGGCCTTAAAAGGCCCGGTCTTTATTACCGATAGAGGCGAAACCTCATTCGTGCTTATGAGTGTGGATGAATACCGCAAGCTAACGACTTCGGGTAAAAGTGTTGCTGACCTACTTTCAATGCCCGCAGAAGTGGATATTGACTTTGAGGTACCCAAAGCAGCCATAGAGCTAAAGATACCGGATCTTTCCTAATGTACTTAGTTGATACCAATGTAGTTTCTGAGCTACGAAAAAAGAATTCGGGAAAAGCCGATCAAAAGGTTGTGAAATGGAGTCAATCTATCTCCAATGAAAGCGTTTTTATTTCCGCAATTACCATTATGGAAATTGAAATAGGCATTTTAACCATGACTCGAAAAGATCCACTGCAAGGCAATCATTTGCGCATGTGGATGGATAGCCAAGTAATGCCTTTTTTTAATGACAGAGTTTTGGCGATGAATACTACCGTGGCACAAGCCTGCGCACACCTACATGTTCCAGATAAAAAATCTGAACGCGACGCAATAATTGCGGCAACCGCAGGCGTACACGGCATGACCGTAGTTACACGCAATATTGCAGATTTTGAAGGTACAGGCGTAAAACTTTTTAACCCCTGGGATTATGTTTGATTAATTATTGCTAATATTTTCAAGGAATCTATGAAATTCACACCCACCATACTTGAAGGTAAGTTCGTTTAGAGCCACTTTCCATTCACCACAAACAAGGTTTGTGCGATGCCATTCGCGATGGCGAACTTTGGAATCTTTACGTCACTTTGGTGCCACACCCCGATGCGATAGATGCATTTTTTGCCAACGCGCAAACGACGCTAGAAAACAACGAAGGTATGGCCTTCGCCACTATCGATAAGGCCACCAATAAAATTGCTGGCTCTACGCGCTTTATGAAATCGAACTTACCGAATAAACGGACTGAAATCGGTTTTACCTTTTTGGGAACAACCTGGCAGAAAACCCACATCAATACCGAAGCAAAATTACTCATGCTCACCCATGCGTTTGAAACTATGGGGCTGAACCGTGTTGAGTTATTAACGGATTATTTAAACACGACATCGCGCAACGCCATTTTACGTTTGGGTGCAAAGGAGGAAGGTATTCTGCGCAACCATATGGTGATGCCCGATGGCCGCGTGCGAGATTCGGTGATTTATAGCATCATCAGCAATGAATGGGCGGGCGTTAAACAACATCTTAATGCCAAACTCAAGCGCAGCTTGGATTAAATTTAGCCCCATGTTTTCCGCACTAACAAATAAGTCACCACACACAGCGCGGTAAATAATACTGCCGATAAATACTGCCAAAAACGCTGCGGCTTTTTCTCCGAGAGAATTGAGCGATACTGCTGTTTATATTTTGGATTTGGTTGCATTAACTCATGCAAAAACTCTGACACATCCGCATGGCGACGCGCAGGATCGTAACGCAAACCTTTTTTAATCGCAGCATCTATCCAGAATGGCACGAGCGGATTTAATTCGTAAGCAGGAACATATTGCGTATTGAGATAAGCGCGCGGGGTGCGACATTGACTCAACTTACCTTTAAAGGGTTGTTCCCCTGTCAACATTTCAAAAATAACAACTGCCAGTGAAAAAATATCTGATTGCTCAGAGCAGGTTACCTCTAATACATGTTCCGGCGCGGAATATTCCGCGGTACCCAATACATTATCACGCTGAATACTGGTGGCGATTTCTACAATGCCTTTTACCAAACAAGCGCCAAAATCAATAATTTTCACTTCGCCGTTGCGATCAATCATGATATTGGCTGGGCGAATATCTTGATGCAAAGTTTCGCGGCGATGAAACGCGCGCAAGCCCTTCACAATTTGCTCCGCAATATAAGTAACACTTTGTACCGGCGGATTAGGATTTTCTTTGATCCATTGCGAGAGCGTAATACCGTCGATATAAGCCATCAAATAATACAAGTAGGTTTTGGGCTTATTGGGATTAATAATTTTTACAACATGATTATTGTGAATGCGGCTTCCAATCCAACTTTCCATCACAAAGCGTTCAATATAGGCAGTGTTATCTTCAAAATTAACCGATGGCGTTTTCATACAAAAGCGCTCGCCGGTTTCCACATCACTCACCAAATACACTTGGCTACGGCTACTGGCATGCAGTTCTTTTTCAATGCGATAGCCATCAATCACTTTGCCAACATCTAAATTGGGCGGGAATGGCAATGCTGTTAATTTCTGCGTGGCATCTTCAATATTTTCTTCGGGCAAACTATTTACGCGAATAATTTGGCAACTGATATTGTCATCGCTTTTATTATTTAAGGCGAGTTGCGCTAAGTGCTCACAGGCTAAATCATAGTTGTCACCCAGCTGTGATAGCGAGCTAATTATTTCTGCCTGACTAACAAAATCGTGCAGGCCATCAGTGCTCAACAAAAAAACATCGCCAACGTCAATATCTTGCAGGCCGCAATCTACATCTAGTGATACATCCAAACCCATAGCGCGAACCAAGTAAGATTCTTGTTCGCTAATGTGAGTGCGATGATCGCGCGTGAGCTGTTCTAGCTTACCATTGCGAAAGCGATAGATACGCGAATCGCCCACATGAAAAATATGCGCGGCCTGGGATTTAAAAATAATGCAGCTAAAGGTACTAACATAACCTTTTTTAGCTTCGTTGAATTCGCGCCCACGGGAATAAAGCCAGCGGTTCAAAGCGATCAATACTTGCGAGGTGGATTTTTTTACTGTCCAGGTATCGGGCGTAGAAAAATAATCGACGAGAAAATTGCGCACGCAGGTTTCACTGGCCTCTTTGCCGGCTTCTGCTGCGCTCACGCCATCCGCAATAATAGCGGCCGCGCCTTTAGTGCTCAGCAATACACCCTCGGGAATGCGAATGCCTATAGCATCTTCATTGTCAGCCTTTACGCCCGCGCCGGAGTACTGCCCCACGGTGAAAGTTAAATTACCTTTTAGATGCCATGCGTTCATAGATCACGCCAATTATTAGTTTTTTAGAAGCAGGATCCCCGCTGCGCGAGGATGACGACTCCCTCTTAAATAAATTTTATCTTTAGCCTAAACTTTCCAGCTTTAATTTTTGAGATGAGAGCAAGGCATTTGCGCGCACAGAACCGGAGTTTACTTTAGTAAATGAGGATTCGAGCACGCAAATAACGCCGCTCTCGCTCAAAAAGTACAGCTCCGCTAATGGACTTCAATCATTTGTACGCTGCCGTCTGGCAACACTTCAAACATTTTATCTTTCGGTTCATCCAACAAAATCGCCGCAATTGCCGCGACAAAAATACTCGCTGCGATGGTGATAAAAAATGCTGGTGTACTTACAAACGAAAATACCGTTAAGAAAACCACTGCACCTATGTTGCCGTAAGCGCCTACAATGCCCGCAATTTGGCCAGTAAGGCTACGGCGAATCAGCGGCACTACTGCGAACACACAACCCGCTGCAGAGCCGAGGAAAAACGAACTGCACATCATGGTCGCTACGGCTAACTCAATTGGCCAACTAGCATTAATGTGCGACATTACAAAAAAGCCTACAGATGCTAAAAACAACAACACTATGAGCGATTTTTTTCGGCCAAATTTATCGCTAATCCAACCGCCAGCGGGGCAGGAAACAATATCGGTGGCCGCAAAGCAGGCACCAAAAATACCCGCCAAGGCAACCGGAACCAAAAATACATTTTTAAAGAACAGCGGCAACATAGATACCACCGCCAATTCAGAACCAAAGGTCACCGCATACGCCAAACTTAAAATAGTGACTTGTTTGAATTTATATTGATGAATTTTTTCAACGGGCTTTTTAAAGATCTCAGTATTTACGCTGTAGATTTTTTTGCTTTGGAATAAAAATAAAGCCACCAAAATTGCGTTCAAAATGATCAGCGCGGTTTGATTAATCAAACCCAATGTTTGTACCTTCCACGCCAGCAACGACATAGCGCCGTACATAGGAATATTGAGCAGCAGATACTGAATAAAATCGCCTTTGCTGGTAACCGCTAAACCGCCGGATTTGTTGGGCTTGAAATAAGTGGAGCCCGCTGGAGTATCACGCACCGAGAAATAATAAATTCCCGCATAGGCAATGGCGATCACCCCGGTAATGCCTGTTGCATAGCGCCAGCCGTCATCGCCACCAAAGGCCACCGCCAAGGTTGGCAAGGTGACCGCAGCCGCAGCCGAACCTATATTGCCTAAACCTTTATATATGCCTTCAGCCAAACCCAATTGGCGAGCAGGGAACCATTCGCTAATCATCCGGATGCCAATTACAAAACCAGCGCCAGCAAAGCCGAGCAGAAAACGCGCTAGTGCGAGCATTTCAAAACTGCTAGACAGAGAAAAGAAGAAACAAAATAAGCCCGTAATAATAAGCAGCAGGGAGTAGATATTACGAGGGCCAAACACATCCACCAACATCCCAATAATAATGCGCGCAGGGATAGTGAGCGCCACATTCAAAATCAACAGGGTTTTAATTTGTTGATCCGT